>NZ_BAAHYK010000026.1:0-90023 GCF_054657595.1 Desulfocicer niacini | reverse complement strand
AATCGAGCTGTCTACAGTTCCGGTCCGGGACCATTGCCCGTCGGGGGAGGGGCGGTATAATGCCATTTGGCTCCGCGTCTACGACCCATTGTTCGTTGTGTCCACCAGGACATGTGGGTTATATTGACATGTTGTTGATGGGGGCAAGGCAAGCCTACATTCTGATCAATGACTCCCGGACGACTTCCATAATGCATCGGTGCGGGCATACAGCTGATTCAAGGTTGTTTCCAGCACCTGTCTCTTTGTCTCAAATTCCTCCGGCGTAAGACCCTCTTGAACAAAAACCGGCCTGCCGAAACGAATGATTACCCGGGAAAAGGGCCGGGGCACCATGAATCTATCCCAGCTGTTAAATACAAAGGGCCGGAAAGAAGAGGTAATGGTGGGAATAATGGGCAACCCCGATGCCTGGGCAATGCGAAGCAGACCCGGCTTCACAACCCCGAAAGGTCCCCGGGGTCCGTCAACAATATGGCCGATGTTAAAGCCTTGACGGGCAAGCTTTTTTATTTCCTGGAGGGCACGGGAACCGCCCCGGGAGGAGGAACCCCTCACCGGCAGCCATCCCAGGACATCCACCACACGAGAAATCATTTCCCCGTCCCGGCTATGGCTGATCATGATGGCAATGGGCCTTCGCCGGGAAAAAAAGGTAATGCCGGGAAAAAATCTCTGGTGCCAGGATGCATACACAATCCCTCCCCCCCGGTTCCGGATGCTTGTTTCATTCTCTGAATCAATAATCCTTACCCGGTAGGTAAGGGACAGTAAACGCACCAGTATCAACCCGGCATAGGGGAAAAGATAATGGTACAGTAGCTGATTGGGTTTCTTTTTCATGGAATTATAACAAATATTAAAAACGATTTCAGTTTTTTGTGACCAGACCGGGAAAATGGGAATGCACCCTTCAAATCAACCCATTAAGCCTTCACGGACCATTTTTCCCAGTTACGGATCAGGTCAATAAAGGTGCGAACGCCCATGCCTGAAGGACCTTTGGGGATATAGGATTTTTCAGTAAAGTCCCAGGCAGTTCCGGCAATGTCCAGGTGTGCCCAGGGAATCTTTCCTACAAAATGCTCAAGATAGGCCGCCGCCGTGATGGTACCTGCGGATTTACCTCCGACATTTTTAATGTCCGCCACCTTGGATTCAATCTGTTTGGTATATTCCTTGCCAAGGGGCAGTCGCCACATGGGTTCACCTGTTCGATTCCCGGCACCTTGCAGTCGCTGGACCAGGTCATCGTTGTTGCTTAGCAGACAGGAATAATGATGCCCCAGTCCCACAATGGCGGCACCGGTCAAGGTGGCAATGTCCACAACGCAGGTGGGAGTATAGGTCTTGATGCCATAGGCCAGGGCATCGGCCAGAATCATCCTGCCCTCGGCATCTGTATTTATAATTTCCGAAGTGGTACCATCGTAATGACGGATGATATCTCCGGGTTTTACGGCTCCGCCACCTGCCATGTTGTCAGTGGTGGGAATAATGGCCACAACGCCCAGCTTGGGTTTTTCACGGCCCACGGCTTCCATGGCGGCAAGCACGGCGGCTCCCCCGCACATGTCATACTTCATATCCTCCATACCTGGGGCCTGTTTCAGGCTGACACCTCCGGAATCAAAGGTAATTCCCTTGCCCACCATAAGCAGGGTGTCACATTTTCCTGAGGGTCGATATTCCAGAATCACCATCTTGGCAGGTTCTATGGAACCCTGGTTCACCGCCAGGATTCCTCCCATGCCCAGCTGCTCCATATCCACCCGGTTGAGCACGCTGATCTTGAACATAAATTGCTCCGCCAGCTTACCGGCATATGTGGCAAAATCAGAGGCTGTCCACCCATTGCCAGGTTCATTGGCCATATCCCTTGCCGAGCAGGCGGCCCGGGCTGCCACGCCACCTTTTTTAACACCTTTTCTAACAATTTCAGGGGACTGCTCGGTGAAAAATCGAACATCCTGAATGCCGGAAAATGCCTTTTCTTCGGGTTTATCTTTTTTATAGCGGTTAAACCGATAATCCCCCAGAACAATGCCCTCTGCCAGGCATTCGCCCATATCTTCAGGAGGACAAATGGCCAGAGTGGGGAGACGTACCATGACGGAAGTCGACTTTGTTTTCTCAGCAATTTTAGCAATCACTCCACCGGCCTTTCGCAGCGCCTCCCTTACGGTTTTGTCATCCATTACCTCTTTTTCCTTACCAAGGCCCAGGATCAATACTCTCCTGGCTGAAAAGGCTGGACTGATCTTACCCTGCTCCGGATAAAATAGAAGACTTTCCTCTGCCTTGCCTGAAAAGTCTCCCAGCTCATGGGCATGGGTCACCATGGGGATAATCTCTTCATCGCACAAGGGGGCGTTATTTTCCCGTTTCAGCGCACAAAACACGAGCAGGTCCCCTTTAAAGTCAAAGATATCTTTCTGGACCACCATTAATCGGGTTGATTTCATTGTTGTTGGATCCTCTGAAAGGCAATGTACATGAAATGCCTGCACCATTGCACGTTTATAGATTGGTAAATATAGTTTATTATTTCCGGATTGGGCCTGGTCACAACATGGGTCATCCGTCACAGTTGGCGGGCCAATGGGATCAGCCCTGCCCCCGTTACACTACCGAAGGTCAAGGGTGGATGACATTGTGAGCAATCCTCTTATTTTCAATATTAAATGGGCCAAGGTAAGAATAAAAGAACACTAGGGATGGGGTCAACCCTTATTTTAATTTGATGATTTTCCACAATCGGGGCGCCCAATAGGGGTTTTTAAGGCTGGACACAATAACCCCCATTTTTGCCGAGGCATGTAAAAACTCATGGTTCCCCAGATAAATACCCACATGGCGAGATCTGGCACCGGTTTTAAAAAAGACAAGATTACCGGGCTGGATATTTTCTTTGGTGACTTTCTGTCCCATCCGGACCTGATGCTTCACCGTTCGGGGCAATTCAATGCCGAACTGCTGGGAAAAAATCATTCTTACCAGGCCGGAACAATCAACACCCTTCCGGCTCATCCCCCCGCTTCTGTATGGGGTCTTTGCCCATTTTTTGTACTGGTTTATGAGTAATTGCCTTATGTGTCCAGGGTGATCAAGCTGTTTTGTTGCCGTTGCAACTGCAATGCCCGGGGTTTCGCTGGCACATCCGGTGGACCCTCCGATACAGGCAAAAACAATAACTACCAGCGCCATGAACCTTATTGCCATCATGGGTTAACAAATCTCCTGCCAGATTCAGTTAAAAATTTCTCATGAGCATGAAAATCAAACAATCGGGCCGCATTTAAAAACGTGGCCTTGGCCAGAACCTCAATGGGCTCCTCACGCAAAGACGCCAGGGTTTTTAACACCAGATGCACATTGGCTGGTTCATTGAGACCTTCCGGTGCACCGGTGGGTAAAAGATCCGGGGTATCCGTCTCAATAAGAAGCCGTTCCAGGCTGACCGCCCGGGCTGCCAGACGGACCTTTTTATTTTGCGGCCGGGTCACCGACCCAGAAAAAGAAATGTATGCCCCTGATTTTTCAAAAACCTTTACCATTTCCGCTGACCCGGAATAGGAATGAATAACCCCGCCATGGGGAAGGCCTGCATTTTTTTCCAGAAGATCCGCCAGCAGACCGAATGCGTTTCTGCAATGAAGATTCACAGGCCTTCCATATTTTTGGGCAAGCTTAAGCTGGGATATAAATACCTCCATCTGATCCGGATCATTTCGGGGAGAAATCGCCCTGTCCAGTCCGATTTCACCCACGGCTCCAGAGCGGTTTTGCAAAATAGATTCAAGAATATCCAGCCAGCCCGGGGACCTTGACTCAATAAACCAGGGATGAAGTCCGAAGGCCGGAAAAATGCCGGGATGCTGATCTGCTAGGTGGGCAACCCGGGGCCAATCGCTCTCCTGAATCCCGCAGCACACCATGCGGATAACCCCCGCCTTCATGCTTGTCTGGATCACCTTATCAATGGTCCCGGAAAGACGCAGGTCCTGAAGATGGGTATGTACATCACATAGATTCACTGTGACACCCTTTTTCTTCAGGGGCTTGATGACAACATCCGGCACTTTGGGAAGTCAAGTGGATTGCCTCCAACAATGATTTCTGCAGCAGAGAATCTGATTTTATTTCGTTTGACGACCCTTGCTGGATCATGGTTTAATCATTATTACTCTGAATATTTTTAACAGACACAGGTCTTGGTCACAACATGGGCCACTCTTGGTGGGGGTCAGGCTTGCGTTATTGACGCTTTTGTTGATATTTGCTTTGCAACACAGGTAGTTGTCAAAAACACAAGCCTGACCCCATCGGCCCGCCAATGGCAGGAGGCCCATGTTGTGACCAAGCCCCAGATACAATAACACAACACTGAGCCTGATGAAAACAAATTGTCGGGCTTGGTCACAACATGGGCTTCCCTTGGTGGGGGGGTAGGTGGCCTATGTTGTGACCAAACCCCAAATTGTCCGACATGACCCGCGTTGCCCCCGGGTCCTGAAACCCATATTTATTTTTTATAAAGGGAAATCCCATGAAAACAAAAGAATATATTGAGCTCGAAGATAAACTCGGTGCCCACAACTACAAACCCCTGGATGTGGTATTGTGCCGGGGAGAAGGTATATGGGTTTGGGATGTGGATGGCAACCGCTATCTGGATTGCCTGTCTGCATATTCAGCTGTGAACCAGGGCCATGCCCACCCGAAAATCCGTCAGGCCCTGCTGGATCAGTCAGAACGTCTGACACTTACCTCCCGGGCCTTTAGAAATGACCAGCTTGCACTGTTATATCAGGAACTCTGCACCCTTACCCGCTCCCACAAGGTGCTGCCCATGAATTCCGGTGCCGAAGCTGTGGAAACCGCCATTAAATGCGTTCGAAAATGGGGGTATGAATCCAAAGGTATTGAAGAAAACAAGGCTGAAATCATTGTATGTAATGATAATTTCCATGGCAGAACCCTGGCCATCATCGGATTCAGCACCGATGACAACGCCCGGAAAAGTTTCGGACCCTTTGCCCCGGGATTTAAAACCATTCCCTTTGGGGATGCAGATGCCCTGGAAGCCGCCATTACCCCCAACACCGTTGCCTTTATGGTGGAACCCATCCAGGGCGAGGCCGGGGTCATCATTCCCCCGGACGGCTACCTGAAAAAAGTCAGGGAAATCTGCACCAAAAATAATGTGATCCTCATCCTGGATGAAATCCAGACGGGCCTTGGCCGCACGGGAAAATTCCTGGCAGAAGAACACGAGGGTATTGAAGCGGACCTCACCCTCATCGGTAAGGCCCTTTCCGGCGGATTCTATCCAGTGTCGGCGGTGCTTTCCAATGAGGCGGTTCTGGGACTTCTGCAACCGGGACAGCACGGAAGCACCTTTGGTGGCAACCCGCTTGCCTGCGCTGTAGCCCGGCAGGCCCTAAAGGTGCTGGTGGAAGAGAAGATGGTTGAAAATGCCGCAGCCATGGGCAGCTATTTCCTTGATCAACTCAAACAGATTGATCACCCATCCATCAAAGAGATCCGGGGCCGTGGATTAATGATTGCCGTTGAACTGTTTGAAGGCACAGCCGGCGGAGCCAGGGCCATCTGCGAGAAACTCATGAAAATGGGCATGCTGTGCAAGGAAACCCATACCTACACCATCCGGTTTGCTCCCCCGCTTGTGATTACAAAGGAAGATATTGACTGGGCTGTGGATAAAATTAAATCCGCTTTTGCCGCCAGTTAAATATGAATGAGGAACAGATCCTGGAAACAAAAAAAGTTAACCAATATTGCATGATACTCCAACCCACAGACAATGGTATTCCCACTATATTTAACGCAAACTAGGCGGCCTGCAAAAATGTCCAATGGGAACCTGGGGGCCACCGGCTTCTGCTACGGTGGTGGCGTTGTCAATAGGCTTGCCACCCTTATGGACGCGGATCTGAACGCCGGAGTTCCATTTTATGGTGTGGCACCATCCCTTGAAGATGTATCCAAAATCCAGGCCCCCCTCATGATACATTATGCCGAGAATGATCCACGGGTGAATGCCAGTCAGGAAGGCTATAGCGAAGCGTTGAAAGCAAACAATAAGAATTTCGTCATGTATACCTATGAAGGCACCCGGCACGGCTTCCATAACAATTCAACGCCACGTTATAATGAGGCACAGGCAGAAATTGCCTGGGAACGGACGGTTTCATTTTTTAAAGAGTATCTTGGAGGTGACCTCGGCATTGGTGCGGTGAGTTTGTAATAAAAAAATGCCATTCAAACCCTGAAACGGGGGCTGCAATGAATTTTATATTACAAACTCACCCCACCAAACCCACAGAAAAAGCCAAAAAAAATTGAGCCGCGTAATAAAGCGGCAGCCCGATGAGTCGATTAATAAAAGATTTTTCCACAAAACGATTCCGGGCCACAAACAAATCGGACAGATAAAAGAGCAAGGCCCCGGTCAACACGATGGCCCTGCCCCTTCCCGGTATCCCGGAATCAAAAAGAACCCTTCCGGCGCTGGCCAGCATACAGGAAATCACTACCATATAAGCCATGGCGAGATATTTCATATTTCCCAGGTGTGGTTTTAACCAGACATACACACAACCACCCGCCACAACTATAACTCCGCACAGCAACAGCCAGCTCAAAGGCATGCCGCTGCCAAGGTCCAGCAGGGCCAATGTAAAAAACACATGGGCCAGCAGAAAAGAAACCAGGCCTGCGCGAAACAAAGGCATCTGATAAAACACCAGCAGTATATCCCCCAGAAGGCTCAAAATAAATCCCGCCGTCATCAACCGATAATAAAACGGGTCCGGCCGCGGCTGGATCAATGCCACCAGCACAAAAAGCATGGACAAAGGGGTTTTGGTGATGAGTTTTCCGGCAATACTTTCCTGTTTTTCTGCCAGGAGAAGCCCTCCCAACAGACAAATTGTCCCAATCAAGATCAATACATTCATCTAATTCTCCCGATAATCCATAAAAACGGCATACCGTTTATAAAAAACCGACTTTGTCACAACATGGGCCATGGTGTGACAAAGCCCAAAAAACCGGCAAGGCACTCCATGAATCTTTAACTCAGGGGGTGTTGACATAATTTTTTCAGCTATATCAGGACATTCAGGCATTAATGGGTGTATATACCTATCAATCAACTCCCCTTTCTTAAGCATTGCGCAATTTTCCTGGATGCATAGTTTATTTCCAACAAAGAAACACTGCAGCCCATGAGAAACAAATACTGCTGAAAAAAATCCTGCCGGTGTATGGCAGCGAATTGACCAATAATAAACTGGAAAATATAAATACCGATTCAATATATGGAGGCTACCATGGAAAATACAGAAAAAAATTACATCGAATCAGACAATGAAAGAGAAGAAGGTCATGTAGATACCCGTCATCACAACTTTGAGTGCAGCAATCCGGACAAGAATCTGGGATGTGACCCCGGCATTGATGTGGCTGGATAGCAGAAACCCTGCAATAAGATTTCGTCAGAGATGCTTTCGGTAATTGAATCGATACCTCAATCTCAATCCACATGGTTAGATGTTAAATTTTTACCTGAATAACCGTAAAATATCCTTTAGAACTCAACCGGATGTATCTTAAAATCTGATGGAACAAATAAAAGGCAGGCCCTGGGTTGGGGGTCTGCCTTTTATGTTTGGGATACATCATGCAATGTATCTATTTTTTTGCAAAATCCAGGAAGTGGATTTGTGTAACCCAGTAGACCAAGCCCCAAAAATAGTACGAAAAATAATATTTCAAGCCCTCCGTAAAACACCCATATCTCCTAATTCAATAGTGGTATCTGGCAGAAAAACCCACTCTGCCCTCTGGAAAAGTCATGATTTTCCTGTGTACCAGAGCCGGAAAACTTCCGGCCGACATTACCCTTCAGCACACTGCCCTTTTCATTAACAGTGTGCGGATATGCAAGCAGACAGCCTCCCCCGATGAAAATAGAAATGCCCAGCAGGTTACCCCAGGGCATCAGTGGGCCGTCTCTTCCTGCCAACCGTTACTTGTGGTAATAGAATTACTTGCTGATTTGGAGCCAGATCAGTACTTAGCCGAAGCGACCGCACCAGCCTTCTTCGATGACCAAGCCTATACACGAACCAATAACGCTAGTATTGAAGCCGAGCGCTTTCCTTTTATCGTTAACGAATACCCGCTCTACAATCAGACCGGGGTCAGTTCTCTCTATATCGATGGGATCACTTGGGTGACTCTGTTCTCGCCTGACACAAAAGCAAATGGCCGCATCGTCGCTGTCGTAACCATCAACGGGGAAGAGAGCGGAAAGCAAATCCTGTTCAAAAATTTCGAGCCCGCACCGGAGGTGATAACCATGGCCACGGACGTTATCCTTGAACCAGACACGGCGCGCTATATCGTGCACGAGGCCCGGGACGCCGACCAATAAACTATACACCAGAAGCTACATTTGGAAGTTTCTATTACCCGGGCATCCTTTCCTTGATGAGCCAGTCCGTTTAGTATGTTGCCCAATGGTCATATTTTGCCTTTTATCAAGTATAGCTGAAGCCGAACTTTTATTTGGTCTGATTCACAGCCGGGTTCTTGCATCTATTTATTGCATTGATAGAAGTATTTGCAAAAAATTTTTTCGATTTTCAGGAAGTCTATTCATTGCTACACTCTTACTCAAGTTTCGGGCCAAACCTAACAAATTTTAATTTTAAATTTTTTGCCTGATAAAATCTGAAACTTGCCCCTGTTATTGTTTTTCAATCATCTCGATGTCATCAACATAGCCCTCATAAACGCCTTTAAAGTCGTCATTGTTCGTTATTTTCATTGAAAATTTTCCCGGGTTATTATTTGATATCAAAGGAATTCCAACAAACGTACAAGGCTGATTCTTTACTTTGACCGAATACGTTTCCGCGCTCAATCGATTCATTGTAAGGATCTCATAAATTTTTTGTGTAATCGTTTCTTTTGGTGTCATCTCAACTCCTTTAATTAAATGGCTTTAAAAAGCACTCAAGTAAACAACGGAATCTTAAACATTTCTTTAAATTAACAATAGAACAATAAACAATGATTTGAAATGGGTGACTCTCTGTATTTTGAATCAAAATGATATGTAGAAAAATATCAACCAATGCCTTTATTAATATTTTACAACGCTGTCCATAATTCAAAACTTGTCTAAGATCCTTGTTATTTGTCTTGGGTCTTGATACTAATCAAAAAATTAAGGATACTTTAAAATATGGATAAAATCACCGACAATGACAAGGCCAGGCACCTGCTCAATGAAACACTTGAACGGCGGGTGGCTGAACGGACAACTCAATTGCAGATTCAGTCTGATCGACTGCGTATCATGGCAAATAAATTGAGCCAATCAGAACAAAAAGAACGTAGGCGTCTGGCTGGATTGCTCCATGATCATATACAGCCACTCATCGTGGGTGCACGGATGCAGTTGTGGGAAATTCAGCGCAAAAATAATGTCGATGATATAAAAAAGACAGCAGATAAAATCGAAAGTGTTCTTGAACAGGCACTGTCTGACTTGCGCTCCCTTTCATCCGATCTCAGCCCATCAATGCTTTTGACCAGTGGATTAAGTGGCGGGCTCAAATGGTTGATTGCCTATATGGAAAAAAATTTCCAGTTTAAGGTCAGTCTGTTTATCGACAATGACCTGGAACCCCTTAGAGATGAAACAAGCTTTTTGCTTTTTGAATGTGTCAAAGAGCTGCTTTTAAACATTGCCAAGCATGCCGGGATAGCACAGGCAGATATCTCTGCGGTCCGAAAGGCGAATAATATCATCAACCTGGTCATCTCTGATCAGGGGAATGGATTTGATCTTGACCAATTCAGACAATTACAAAACTCATCCACATCATTTGGTCTGTTCAGCATCCAGGAACGTCTGGTGGCGATTTCCGGCCGGATGCTGATTGAATCCTCGCCCGGCATGGGGACCAAAGTTACCCTGACAGCACCGGCGGGAGAACCGGTCAGGAAGAGAAAAGACAGAAGGCATCCCCCGGAAAAAAACAAACCACCAAAACCGAACCGGGTACGGTTTAAAAACGATATGATCAGCATCCTCATTGTGGATGACCACAAAATTTTGCGCGAAGGATTAAAAGGGTTGCTGCAGTTGGAACCGGATTTTCATATTTCCGGCGAAGCGGAAAGCGGAGAAAAGGCTATTGAGCTGGCAGACCAGTTGCTGCCGGATGTCATTATTATGGATATTAACTTGGGGAAAATGCACGGTGTGGCAGTAACCCGGCAGATTTTATCAAAAACCCCCCAAATAAAGATAATCGGATTATCCATGCACAGCGATGAATCCCTCATTGAGGCCATGTATGACGCAGGTGCCGTGGCCTATTTAACCAAAAGTGTACGGTCAGAAGAGATAATTGCCGCTGTCCGGAACTGTATACCTTAAAAAAGAGACTGACAGATATGGACAAAAAACAGATTGTGGTGGCAGAAGATATTACCTTGCTCAGAGAGGGGCTTTGCATGATGATTAACTCACAGGAGACACTTGAGGTGGTTGCCCAGGCAGAAGACGGTCTTTCCGCCATCAGGACGACACTTGAGTTGACCCCTCCCCCTGACCTGGTCATGATCGATTTGTCTATGCCTAGAATGGACGGTCTCTCAGCCATTAAAGAGATTAAACGGCAATTGCCGGATATCAAAATTCTCACGCTGACCATCCATGATTCAGATGATTATATCCTGGAATGTTTTAAAGCTGGGGTTTCAGGATATTGCCTGAAAGATAGTTCTCAGGACGAATTATTAAAAGCAATTTATGTGGTGCTGTCCGGAAAAACCTATATCAGCCCCGGGATTACCGACACGGTCATGGAAGGATACCTTGAAGGCAAAAAAACACTCAAAAAAGAAACCACCTGGGACACACTGACCCAAAGGGAGAAAGAGGTGCTCAAACTGGTTGGAGAAGGACACACCAGCAAAGAAGCGGCCCAGTTTTTGTGCATCAGCCCTAAAACAGTGGAACGTCACCGGGCAAACATCATGAACAAGCTGGACCTGCACAATGTGTCAGAACTGACAACCTATGCCATTGATAAGGGACTGATCGACCGATAATCCGGTTTTAATTCACAATCCTCCTGGCCTGAAGGTCGAGCTCACCTGCGGAATAGAAATCAGTGGTCATGAACTGCTCCTTTTAAAAAATAAAAGGGCTTCAAAAAAAGCATCCAAAAAAACTCAACCCCGAACCCATCATCGGGTAAGCCATGACAAGGGGGCTGAATAGTAACGCAAGCACCGTTACGGTCATAGCCTCGTTGGTCTGTAGGCTCTTTTCATGCAGAGAGGGAACAAACATGCAAACCAGAAATGAAGAGTCACCCGAATCTATGCAGCAGGATGAGAATCAGGATACCTTGGCCGAACCGGTTCAGCCAGTTAGTACCGGTGAAGATGCTGACGGCAAACCCGGCCATGACATTCAAGACCAAGCTGAAAAGTATGATGCTGAACAGACCCTCAAATACGGGGCATTTGCTGGTGTCTTTACCCCGACCCTGCTGACAATTCTCGGGGTGATCCTGTTTTTGCGGGAAGGGTGGGTGGTCGGTAATGCTGGGCTGGGTGGCGCATGGGGCATTATCGTTCTTTCCTTTAGTATTGCCGGAGCCACCGGCTTTTCTATGTCTTCATTTGTGACAAATATTCGCGTGGGTCCAGGAGGGGCTTTTTCCATGATTTCCCAGTCTCTGGGGTTGGAGGTTGGTGGTGCCATAGGCTTGCCGCTCTACTTATCCCAGGCTTTGGCGGTTGTGATGTATATTTTCGGTTTTCGCGCTGGCTGGCAATGGGCCAGCGGGGCTATGGGATTTCCCGACATTCCGACAATTGTCATCGACCTTTCTGTGTTTTCCCTGATTTTTGGCATCACGATCATCAGCACCCGGTTGGCTTTCCGGGTTCAATACCTTATTCTGGTGCTTATCATACTTTCTGTGCTCTCTGTTGGTGCTGCCGCCCTTCAGGGATCCATGGACCAACCCATCGTCTGGTGGGGCAGTTATCCCGGTTCACAGGAAAGTGGTTTTTCAGGTACTCATTTTTGGGCTGTTTTTGCTGTGTTTTTTCCGGCCTCCACCGGTATCATGGCTGGCGCTAACATGTCCGGAGAATTGAAAAATCCGCGCAAAGCCATTCCCATTGGAACCATGACGGCCATCGGATTGAGCTTTTTGGTTTACATGGCCATGGCATACTGGCTTGCCCGCGTAGCCGAAGTGGACGAGTTAACCGGGAACTATACAATCATGATCGATCGTGCTTTTTATGGCCCTGCTGTTCTTGCCGGGCTCCTGGCCGCAACTTTTTCCTCGGCGTTGGCCTCATTTGTTGGGGCACCGCGTATTCTCCAGGCCCTTGGCGAACACAGCATCGTACCGGCTGACGCCTGGTGCTCCAGCCGCACCAAAAAAGGGGAACCTTTCAATGCCATGATAGTAACAGCAGTAATCGTACTTTCAGGCATCATGCTCAGGGAATTGAACGCCGTTGCACCGCTGATCACCATGATCTTTCTTTTAACCTACGCCACCATCAATCTTGTGGTGGCTATAGAGCAGAACCTGCGCCTGATCAGTTACCGCCCGCTTTTTAAAGTGCCTCGGCTGATCCCCTTATCGGGACTTATAGGGTGCCTGTTCGCCATGTTCATCATCAACCCGATATTCAGCCTGGTGGCAGTGGTGCTGGTGGTTGTGCTTTATTTCGTATTGATGCGACGGCGCCTTTCTTCGCCTTACGGGGATGTGCGCAGCGGCCTTTTTTCTGCCGTGGCTGAATGGGGCGCCAAACAGACGGCTCTTTCCCAGGGGAATAACGAACGGGCCTGGAAGCCCAATATCCTTATGCCTACCCAGGACCCGCGGCGGCTGCGCGGCGCTTTCAAGTTGGTCAGCCACCTGGCTTACCCCATGGGGTCGCTTAAACTACTCGGGGTGGCGACATCCCTGGAGGATTCAAAGGCATTAATCAAACAATTAGAAGATTCCCGTCAGGCTTTTATCAATGAGGGGGTGTTCACGTCGGCAACGGTTATGGAAGCGGATAATTTTCCCAAAGCGGTCAAGGTTGGCCTTCAGGCCCTGGGCGGGTCTTTTTTCAGGCCTAACCTTTTATTTTTGGACCTTCCCAAAGATCCCGCCACCCATGACGCCATCGGAGATTTGATCTGCGAAGCCGAGCGGCAGCGTATGGGGGCTGCTGTCTTGGTACTACACGAAGATTCGGGCCTGGGGCGGCGAAAGAAGATTAATCTGTGGCTTCCAGACATGGGGCCGGAGTGGACGCTGGAAATGGAATTTGCCAACCTCGATCTGGCTATCCTTCTGGCCTACCGTATGCTGGACAGCTGGAAAAATTCCCAACTGACCGTTATCTGCGTGGTGAAAAATCCGGCCCAAAAGGAAAATGCACAGCAATTTCTAAGACGGGTGGTGGATCTTGCCAGGCTTCCTTCAAAAACAATTGCGCATGTTGCGGACGGTGACTTCGGACGGTTTGCCAGCAAAGCTCCCGTGGCCGATCTGAACGTTTTCCCCCTGCCGGAGAAGTTTGAGGCCGAATTTTTATGGTCTATTAAAGATGCGACCGGGGCATCCTGCCTCTTTACCCAGGATTCGGGTGAGGAAAGTGCCCTTGCTTAAATAAAACCAGCAGCTACCCGTCTAAAACGGGACAATTTACCTCAGTTCTTAAAAGGGCTATACGTACTTTAGGGATCGTTCTTGACGAATTGAACTTAAACAATCAGGTGAACCCTGTACTTTTAAGTACCCCTGGCTGTAAAAAATCACTCGTTTATCCTGATCCACCGAATTGGTATTTGGGTGGCGGATCTTCCATCGGCGGTTTTTCCATTGGCGGATCTTTTCTCGGTGGAATCTCTTCAGGAGGATTTTCAGGCGGTATCTCCAATGGAGGATTTTTAGGCGGTTCTTTGACTGGCGATTTCTGCGGTACGGGGATTTCCGGCAGCGGGTCTGACAGAAGCTCTTTAATTGTTTTTATCATTGCATTCATACGGGCTCCTCCTTCTTAGCTATATATAATGAAATGTTAACCTCATCCAATCATATTTTGACAGCAGATGAAATACAGGGTTTCATGTAATTACTGGCATTCTCACCATTATCCTGGCGCCCTTTTTTTTAGCATTAACCCATGAAACGTCCATCGGTAAAATTGCAAACGACCAGCTGATGAAACTAATGAGCCTGGGTCAGGATTATGATCAGGCCGTGAACAGGATTATGCAGGAATTTTTCGTTTAATCTACAGGATTAGCCCCATGGAAAAATTCCTCCATAATGCTATCATGGAGGAAAGCTCGACCAGGCGTGAGCGGGCCGGGCATAAGACTGTGAATAGATCCTGAAGATATTGATGTAAATGTTGCTAAGGAGGTTGATCATGTTAAGAAGCATAAGTGAAATTATTGGATATACCTTTTTTGCCAAAGAAAATGATGTCGGAAAATGTAAGGATTTACTGTTTGATGACCAATTCTGGACAGTTCGGCACATGGTGGCAGATACCGGCGGGTGGCTTATAGATAAAAAAGTTCTTATTTCGCCGGTGATGGTTCAAAAGGCAGATTGGCAGATGCAAAGTATTTTTCTTGACATAACCCGGGAGCAGCTTGAAGAATGTCCCTTACTGATGGAGGATGAGCCAGTTTCCCGTGAGCATGAAAAAAAAATGCTCAAGCATCTGAATTATCCCTATTATTGGACGAACAACGGTCCGGAAATAATACCCCATATGCCTGAAAAATCAGCACAGAAAGCTGATAAAGAAATATTGGAAGAGTTAGTAGAGTTAGAGGAGCAGGAAGAAAATCATCTGCGCTCATTTAAGGAAGTAAAAGGCTACGATATTGAGGCAAGTGATGGAAACCTCGGGCATGTGGAGGATTTTATTCTGGAGGATAAAACCTGGGCCCTCAGGTATGTGGTGGTTGATACCCGGAACTGGCTGCCAGGAGGAAAAAAGGTCATTTTCTCTTTGAGTTGGGTAAAAGAAGTCAACTGGAAGCTATCAACCCTTTTTCTGGATGTCAGTAAAGAACAGGTTGAGAATAGTCCTGAATTTGACCCTGAACAACCAGTTAACATTGAGTATGAAACCCGCCTGTACGACTATTATGGTCGACCTTTTGAAAAAAATATTACGGAAAAGCTTCAAGGAATGATTGCAAATCCGTTTAATTAGAATTTGATGATCCGGAAAAAGTTAATGCACTATTGCAGGTGCAGCCGAAGATCACCGTTTCCCTCCTGCATCTTCAATGGAGTACTTGTCATCCCAAAAGTGTAAACTACTTTTTTGGTCATATGAAGAATGCCCATGTTGACCTCTTTTTTTAAAATGAACAAAGGCTACCCACCTAAGCCGGGCCAAGCTGTAAAATCAATAACTTGGTCAGCCTTGATATAAAGCCTCAGCAAGGCTGAAAATTGTCCCGTTTTAGACGGGTAGCCTTTTTAATCACTATTGTTAATTTCTTGAGTCTTTCTAATATGACCATAGTTCAATATAGCAACAAATAAACCACCCCCAATAAGATTACCGGTTATCGCAAGTATAATAAAGCGAAGGGATTGAGGTATCGAAAAATCATTACTTATAAAAAGAGCAGTAATCATTTCAACAGAACCTGCAATAGAATGATGCAACCCACCGACACCAATCAGAAATGTCACAATATATACACATGCCATCTGGCCTATAGTCGATGGGGTTGCAATGATCAACCAGCCTCCCAACGCCATGAGCCATCCGGCAAGAACGGAGCTAATAAGAGTAGATATATTGCTATAATTCACGAGATGGTGAGCAATAATGATGTATCCTTTTTTAGCCTGAATTACATCATCAGCAAGAGTCAAAAGCCCTGCACTGGCAATAGCGCCAATAATATTGCCGATAATTACAAGCAGCCAAAGTCTTAATAATCTACTTATTCCTATCCTGCCTTCAAGAATAGGATAGACTGCAGTTGCTGTATGCTCGGTAAACAGCTGAGTCCCACTAAGAATACAGATGATAAAGCCCAATGGATAAACAAAGGCCATCGAAAGCCGAAGAACAATGGGTTCGTTCAATGTTGATGTGTAGGTGGCAATAACCCCAACAGCCATTGCGGTGAAACCAAGGATAAGACCTGCTGCTATTGAAGACAGTGTGAGAGAAATGAAAGGACGACAAATTTGTTCAAGACCTTCATTGATTGCTTTTTCAAGAACATCATCTGGATGACGGACGGCTTCATCTGTTCGCTTTACTATAACAGGAACAAATTCCTTGTCTTCTTGAATTCTTTTAGCTGATCTTTCTGTTTGGAATTCTGATTTACGATCACCCTCTATGTTATGCGAACATTCATTTATAAGAAAGCCACTGCTTTTACAGCTTTTCGGACTTTCATGTTTTGTTGTGTCAGTGTCAGATGCGCTGACATCGCCGTTATTTGAATTATCTCTCTTCATATTATTACTACTCGTTGTCGTGAGTTTTATGAAACAGTTGGATGTCTTTTTTAAAATAATAAGTACCCGAGCATATATTCTTTAAAATAAAACATAGACATATTAATATTTTATGCCCATTGAATGTTAAAAAACATATGTGTGGGTACTTATTTCATTTTAAACCTTTATTTGAATGACCTTGCAGTGTGCCGATTGGTGGAGGCTTTTCTAAAAGGTAGAGGAATTGGCAACTTTCGGGCCAAGGCCCCGGTCAAACTCCACAATTCGGGCAAACCCTTTATCTGGTCCGGGGCTGACGTTGTGGTAAAGGACACTCTCCGGAGTGATGCGTCCACCCATGTCATATGTAAAATTTCCTTTACCCACGTGTCGTATCCAATATCCTGTCAGCACAGGCCCGGTTGTATCGTGACAGGAATGAAAATGAACAAATTCGTCTTGGGGGGAGGGTCTTGCTTTCAGCCATTGCAGGGGAGCGTCTTCAAAATAAACCGGGGTGATCCTTTGAGAGAATTCCGGCATAAAACCAGCATCCTCCAATGTCGCCAAGAGGGCATCCCCCTCAAACAGCATCGCATTTCCCGGCAGTTCACGGGTATAAAACGAACGCTCATTAAAACAGACAAAATCGATGCGGTGCAGGTCGTCCGGATTCTGGGGGCGGAAATAATACCCCACGAACGGACCAAAAGAGAATAGACGTCCCTCTCTTTCAACTTCAAGAACCTGGACGTATCCCCTGGGTACTTCCGGAGCGACAGACGGTGTTTCAGGCTTCTTGCAACCAAATGATATGAACATCAGAAACAACACCCAAATCCCAAAACTTAAAAACACCGTCTCAACTTGTTTAATGAATCGGTCTTTAATAACGTGCCGCTTTACCACACTTCTGGCCATCCCTCCCCTCTCCATCTTTATGAATAAAGATGGGAGGATCAGGCAAGATATATCAGTCTTTTTTTTAAACATTGTCTTTTTTCTTCCACACTCTGTTGATGAGAGCAATTGAGAGACTGAATACCACAATCAGAAGAAGAACCGCTGTCGGCGTACTGCCGGTCAAGTCTGCCAGGGTGATCTGCCCCATATTGGTGGGTTCATACAAAAACGGGATGAGCACCTCGTGGAGGTGGGCAAAAACGGCGGCGCCGGCAAGCCCACCAAAAAGGGCAAAAACTGCATCCATTCGCCCCTCTCCAACAGCGGCCCAGGTGGTCCCCGGGCAATAGCCGCAAAGGCCCCAGCCGATACCGAATAACAGACCAGCAATGCCGGTGGCCACCAGGCTGGTCGGTAAGACCTGGGTGCGACCTATACCGGCAATCTGGAGTCCGAATAGGCCGATGGTGGACAGGATCACCGCCATGAGCATGAATTTAGGGATAGCCGCTTCGATCATCAGATGAGCTTTTGCCATCTTATCGGCATTGGTTGCACCTACTCTCTGGATGACAAAGCCAAAAGCGATGCCGGATATCAATCCAAGCACTATTTCAGAAGTCATTGTTCCTCCTTATTTTTACTACCATAAATAATTCGTGCCGTGAGCATGGCAACAGAAAAAATGAGTACCCCGAAATACAATCCGCTTATAGCCAGCTGAGTTGAACCGGAGATAAAAAGTCCCAATGTACAGCCGCCAGCCAGTCTGGAGGCAAACAGGATAATAAAACCGCCTGCAAAGGTCGCAGCAAAACGTCTGGCACGACTTTTTCCAAATCGTTTCTCCCAGATTTCAGGTACATCACGAATCGGTATGCTGAAGGTCCTAGCCGCAACAAAACCACCGATGGCCATACCAACGACAAAGGCAAAGAGCCATGAGCCGGTATTGGGAATCATGACATAATGGGTCTTGGATGCCACATAGACCGGGGATACAGTCTCAATGGCGCCTTTGAGTGTACTGACAAATCCGCTGGATGAGGCGGGGGGACCGAATGTTGCAAAAATAAAGACAATAATACCTGCCAAAGCAAATGCTCCGGGAAGCCATCGCCAATATGGAGTTGGTGTATCGCTCTTATTTTTCATGATCAACCTCCGCATGAAATATAACCGCCCGTAGGCTTTTCAGATGCCGATCCACCAGATCTCTGTTGTTTTCCGGCAGATTTTTGAGTCGAAGCGGTATGCTGGTTTGAGGGTTCAGGGAGGATGCCGGCTGGTAGGATATTTTCCCTTGTTTCAACCGGGAAAAATCGATCCGGATTTCCCCACTCTTTCCATGAGGCCTCGTAGGTAAACACCCTGTCAAAGCCCATGAGTCGGAGAATGAAATAAGAAAAAGAGCTTCGCCTTCCGGAATTGCAATACACAATGACGCCTTTTGACGAATCAAGACCGGCATAAAGAGTGCGCAATTCGTCATAGGGCTTGATCTGTTTGCTCGAATTATCCGTCCATGCGTCCACGTAATTGATATTTACGGCTGTGGGAATGTGACCAAGCATCAAAGGGGTGCCATCCAAACCCTTTGTCCCTTTGTTGCCAATATATTCTTCCTTTGAACGTACGTCTATGATCTGGTAGTAATAGTCTCCCAGCCGTCTGTAGACGAAATTTCCATCAATCAGCTTTTCTCTTTGAACAGCTTCAGAGGGCGCCTGATAAAGCAGGGGCTTAGTCTGCTTAGGAGAGGTAACCAGGTTAAAGCCAGCATCTTTCCAAGCATTGATGCCACGTTCCAGGATTTTTTTATTTTCATGGCCCAGCACATCCAGAACCCAGAAAATATACGAGGCTGTCGCACCTCCGTCCCGTTCTACCGAGTCGTAAAGTACGATGGTGTCATCACGGGTAATTCCGTGCCGGCCGAGGATTTCCTGAGCCTGTTTGACACCGACAAAAGTTTCTGCCAGGTTATTTCCGGTATCGTTGAATCTGAACTCAGACCAATTGAGCCGGATGGCACCGGGGATGAGCGATCCGTCAAAATATTTGTCCGACCTGACATCGGCGATCACAAAATTTTTGTCGTTTTGATGTGTTTTGATCCAGTATGCGTCCGTAATAAAACGGGCATTTGGGTAGTCGCCTGTATCTTTCTGAGCGGCTGAATTGAAAGACCAGAGTACGCAAAGGAACAAAATAATGGCCATTGTGATATGCCTGAACAGCCTGTTCGTTTTCATTGGGGAATCTCCTTTCATCTTTTTTCATTTAGAACATGCATCTTCCAAGTGATGTCAATGCTTTTTTAAATTATATATTCCGATGTCAAAACGCCTTCTTAAGCGTTTATTTTAGTTTGAGATAAAACAGAGAAAGGGTAAATGGAGGGTTACACCCATATGCCATAATGAGAGTATGTATTTGATCTTGAACAGTTAGGCTCTCCATTGACGAATCCATGGTCACCAGTGAACCGATTTCCGCAAAATAAAATAATAGTTATTTGTTAACGGCTGATGAACTCGTAAAAAGTCTAATTAGAATATTTTTAATTGTAATGGTTTGAAATTATTAACATTAAATTTATTGATTTCGACTTTTTACATGGGCATCAAGGGCTGATGTTATAATTTTTTTGCACGTCCCTAAAGTCGATTACCCGGTGGATTTATCCGCAGTGCTTTTAAATGAAGCTTCCGGGAAAAAACAATAAGGACATGCTTCCGGTGGTTCTCCTCCATAATGCACATATCCGCATATCCGACACCGCCATTCAGTTGTTTCCGGTTTATCTTTTAAGTTAATTTCCAAAGGATTTTTCGCATTAAAAGTTGGAATATCTTCAAGGGGAGGCATGACAGGTGTATAAATATTCAGTGCATAACCGGAAACAATCAATCGTTGAATTTCACTAGTTCCTTCATAAATCGTATATAATCGAATATCCCTAAAAAGTTTTTCGATTGGGTACATTTTCGTATATCCATATCCACCAAATATCTGAAGCGCCTCATTAACCACCTCAAGGGCTGCTTCTGTTGAATAAAATTTTGCGATTGAAGCTGAAATTGTTGGGTCAATCTCATTATCGGCTTCCCATGCGGCCTTCCAGGTTAAAAGCCTCGCGGTTTCAATTTTTTGGTACATTTCTGCAATTTTGAACTGAATTGCCTGAAAGTTTGAAATTTTAGAGCCAAAGGACTTTCGTTTTTTGGCATAATCAATGGCATATTCCATTGCGGAACGAGCTGCCCCAACTGCAAACGCTCCTATCGCTGCGCGGGTCCGTGAGAATGTCTTCATCGCCAGGATAAACCCCTCTTCAGGCTTGGCCAAAATGTTCTCCTTGGGAACACGGACATTGTCAAAATGGATACTGGCAGTGTTAGAGCCTCGCTGACCCAGTTTCGGAATTGACTTTCCGATTGAAACACCGTCCCATTTTTTTTCCACAAAAAAGGCACAAATCCCTTTATGTGCAGATTTTGGGTCAACTGTGGCAAAAATAGAAAAATAATCTGCAATACCGCCGTTTGTTACCCAGTATTTGGTACCGTTTAAAATATAATCTTCCCCATCCTGTGTTGCTGTGCATCTTATTCCAGAAATATCAGAACCCATCGTCGGTTCTGATGTGGCGAAACTGACTAATTTAAAAGTTTTAACGATTTCTGGCAGATATTGTTCCTTTAAAGATTCATTTTCACAAAGAATTAATGGCTCAAGGCCTAATGAATTATCAAAAACAGACGTCGCAATTCCCGGGCAAGCAGCCGCAATTTCTTCTGAAATAATTACCGATTCAATAATTCCATATTCGAGGCCCCCATATTTTTTAGGAATGTCGCAGTTGATAATTTTTTCATCAAACGCTGCTTTTAAAACAGCCATTGGTGTCTCATTGATTTCATCATAATAGGCTGCAACAGGTAATACATTTTCTAAAGCAAACTTTCGCGCTTTTTGCTGAAGTTTAAGTTGTTCCGAGGATAGTTTAAAATTTAACATCGTTCACCTCCTAAAGTTTTGTACAATATATTAATCAGACCAGGTCCGGACAGCAATCTTTCGTTACTGACATGTCCAAACCGTTTGCTAAGAAATTTCCACAATTCCCACACGTCCTCGTTAGAAAAGGAAAAAAGAAAGGGGCATTCACCCATTATGGCGATCAAATGTTTCTGCTGCTTGAGTCGCTTTCCAACGGTTCCGGTTTTGACCTGGATGATTTCGCAGCCCAGTGGCAGGCGATGTTTGAAGGCTACAACGGTTATGTGGACAATGCCACAAAAAAGACATTGGCCAATTTCAAAAATGGTCGCTCACCAGATAGCACAGGTTCAGAGTCCACCGACCTGGGCGGTGCCTCCCGGATGGTGCCCCTGGCACTTTATTATGGGAATGATACTGAAACGATCCGACACGGGGTTGAAAATATTCCACAGGCTTTTTTGGATCTTTTTGAAGGAAAGAACAAGGGCAAAATGGTGGTGAAACTTTAAACAAAGATGCTTAAACTGCTGATTGGCCCTTGGCAGTAGGGTACAAACCTGCAGAATTTTTCAGCATTCACAGGTAAAATATCCGTGTCTTTCCTTGTAATTTTCCCTGAGTTCATCAAATAAAAAATGGCCTGAATATAACATATAAAACAAGTTCCTTTTTCTTGTATTTAATTGTTATGAGAAAGAGCCGGTACCGGCTCTTTCTCATAGGTTAAATTTATTTATACCAAACTCAGGATTTCCATAGGCCATGAATGCTACAGTATTCCCGGGCGGTTAGCCCTTTGTCGCTGGTTTCAAAAATAGTTTCCGGAGACTGACCCGGTTTCAGGTAGTGGCGATAGGTTTTATTGCTGTCCGTCAATTCGATCCACTCAATAAAATGCTTTTCTTCCATTGGGTGGGGATTACTTCCGACCTTTACCTTGATTCCCTTGTCAGAGGCCTCAATGACGGGAACATGCTTTTCTTTGCCTTCATCGGCAGTCTTTTCCTCAAAAACCGTCATGTTTTCACCACAGCAAACCAGGTCTCCCTCTCCTCCATCAAGTACCTCAATGATGTTACCACATGCTTCGCATTTGAAAATCTGTTTTTGTGTCGGCATTCGACGTTCCTCCTTTTATATAGGGTTATTGTTTGTGATGGGTGTATTAAACGACATAAAGGCTTATGAATAAATGTGGGTTTTTACCCATTTATGAAAAAAAGAGTATGTACACTGGAACTTTGATAATTAAAACGTCAATCTACAGGGTTGATTCAACAAGATCTACAGTAAAAACGCTATTGTTTAGAAATTGAGTTTGACCGATAATCATGTGTCATGAATCAGGCCAGATCGAAACGATCGGCGTTCATTACCTTAGTCCATGCTGTCACAAAGTCCTGTACAAACTTTTCCTTGTTGTCGTCCTGCGCATAAAATTCAGCGTAGGCGCGAAGTATCGAATTTGAACCAATAACGAGATCCACTCTGGTCGCCGTCCATTTGACCTTATCGGTTTCGCGGTCGCGGACTTCGTACAAGTTATTGCCGGCCGGCTTCCAGGTGTTGTTCATGTCGGTTAGGTTGACAAAGAAGTCGTTGGTTAATGCGCCTTCGCGATCGGTGAATACACCGTGCTTGCTGTCGCCGTGGTTGGTGCCCAGCACCCGCATGCCACCAACTAGCACGGTCATCTGGGGCGCGGTCAGGCCCAACAGCTGAGTGCGATCGAGCATCAGCTCTTCGGCGCTGACAACATAGTCCTTCTTGAGCCAGTTGCGGTAGCCATCATGGACCGGTTCGAGGTACTCAAAGGACTCCGCATCGGTCATCTCGTCTGTCGCATCGCCGCGACCGGGCGCGAAGGGCACGGTCACATGGACACCGGCGGCTCTGGCCGCCTGCTCGACACCGACATTACCGGTCAGCACGATCACATCCGCTACGCTGGCGCCGCTCTCGGCTGCGATGGGTTCCAGCACGCCCAGGATCCTGCTCAGACGTTCGGGCTCGTTGCCTTCCCAGTCCTTCTGGGGAGCCAGGCGGATGTGCGCGCCGTTGGTGCCGCCGCGCATATCCGAACCGCGGAAGGTTCTGGCGCTGTCCCAGGCAGTGGCCACCATCTCGCTGAGACTCAGGCCGCTGGCGATAATCTTCTCCTTCACAGCCTGGACATCGTAGTCGGCCTTGCCGGCCGGCACCGGGTCCTGCCAGATCAGCTCTTCTTTGGGCACATCGGGACCGATATAGCGTGGCTTCGGTCCCATGTCACGGTGGGTCAGTTTGAACCAGGCCCGAGCGAAAGCGTCCTTGAATGCGTCAGGATCGGCGCGGAACTTCTCCATGATTTTGCGATACTCCGGATCCATCTTCATCGCCATGTCGGCATCGGTCATAATCGGGTTGTAACGGGTCGACATGTCTTCCACATCGACCGGCTTTTCTTCCTCATTGATATTGACCGGTTCCCACTGCCAGGCCCCGGCGGGGCTCTTCCTGGATTCCCACTCGTGATCGAGCAGCATGTCGAAGTAACCCATGTCAAACACCGTCGGGTTAGACGTCCAGGCCCCTTCGAGGCCACTGGTGACCGTGTCACGGCCGATGCCGCGTTTGGTGTGGTTGTTCCAACCCAGGCCCTGCTCTTCAACATCGGCGGCTTCGGGTTCTGGGCCAAGCAGGGCGGCGTCGCCATTGCCGTGACACTTGCCAACGGTGTGCCCACCGGCGGTCAGGGCGACAGTTTCCTCGTCGTTCATGGCCATGCGCTCAAAGGTGACGCGCACGTCATGGGCCGTCTTGAGGGGATCCGGGTTGCCGTCCACGCCTTCGGGATTGACGTAGATCAGCCCCATCATCACCGCTGCCAGCGGATTTTCCAGGTCCCGTTCACCGGAGTAGCGGCTGCCTTCACTACCGGTGGGTGCAAGCCATTCCTTCTCCGAACCCCAGTAGGTGTCCTTTTCCGGATGCCAGATATCTTCGCGGCCGAAACCAAAGCCGAAGGTTTTCAGGCCCATGGATTCATAGGCAATCGTGCCAGCATAGGCAATCAGATCCGCCCAGCTGAGCTTGTTGCCGTATTTCTTCTTGATTGGCCAGAGCAGACGACGCGCCTTGTCAAGATTCGCGTTGTCTGGCCAGGAGTTGAGCGGCGCAAAACGCTGGTTACCGGTACCGGCACCCCCACGGCCATCCGCGATGCGATAAGAGCCAGCCGCATGCCACGACATGCGGATCATCAGACCGCCATAGTGGCCCCAGTCCGCCGGCCACCACATCTGGCTGTCCGTCATCAGCGCGTGCAGATCTTTTTTGAGCTCGTCGAAGTCGAGTTTTTTGACCTCTTCCCGATAGTTGAAGCCCGTGTCCATCGGGTTGGTCTTGGTATCGTGTTGATGCAGAATGTCGAGGTTAAGGGTTTTGGGCCACCATTCCATATTCGACATGCCGCTTTCTGTGGCACCTCCGTGCATTACCGGGCATTTGCCGGCAGTGTTTGTTTTGTTTTCATTCATCTTCGATCTCCTTTTGACAAATTGAGGTACATGTATCTTCTGTACAACATTAAAAAGCCCTGTCCTGATCAAAGAATCGCTGATCCGAATCCGGGATTGTGCAGGAAATTTCCAGACCGTGATTATCTTAGGAATATTTGCACAGCCATTTCAATGGTAAAGAAAATTACACAAAAAATGGATAGTTTAAATACGGGTATCCATGTATTTTAGATCTGCTGGGTATGTATCCTTTTGAAGGAGCGATGGTAAATGATGTTATACTTGAATTTTCGGCATCCTTCATACAGCCATCAAAGTATTTTACACTTTTCGGAGAACTATTCCCGAAAAGTGGGGAAGGTTCTCTGGAAAGTGTAAAGCGGGGAATGAAGGATGCTGGAGATTTCGGAGCAAAAATCAACGGCGACCATCTGGTCAGTTTTATTTTGAATAGTCTTCTTTTTTTTTCTTGTTGGTCAAAACTGCAGAAAAACGGTGGTAAAGGCTTATGATCCATCTCCTGGAAAGCATCATCACAATGTAAATTCCGAGCATGCCTGCAAGTAGTATCAGTGTGTAACGGGCAGCTGCAGCTCCCATCACCACAAACGGAATTCCCATAACAGCCTGTGGCAGCCATCCACAGATCAGAAATAATGGAAAAGAGAGCCCGGACATCGGCAGCAGGTAGTTTTTCAAAGTATAAGATAGCCCGGGAATGATCATGAATAAAAAAGAAAATTTAAAACGGTGCTTTTCCGGGATTTTTGGAACTGCCATAGATCGTGCTTCTGCCAGGTGTTCTATCCAGCCCTGAATGCGGGTACGCACCGCCCAATACGATACAACCAGGTGAAGCGGTGTGAAGACGATCATGATGATACTGCCGTTTAGGGCACCGAAACGGACCCCCAGTAGTATCAGCAGAGGCATGATAGGAAACCCGATCATGGGAAGCACGACATAAGCGGCAATCAGGCCAGCTGGATGGGTTTCCCCATTCAGCTGGCGCTGCCAGTATTCCTGAAACTGTTCACGGTAGACCAGAACCAGGAACGCCAGCAAAAGCAGTGCTGCGGCAGCAGCCGACCATTTCAAAAATTTCACATACATATCAGATCTCTTTTGTCCCATCATGCCAATCCTTTCCCACTGTCTGGATGGTTTACGTTTAAAGAGAGGCGGGTACAGACTGGGAGATGGTCCGAAACCCCACGAGCTTCATAGGATCTGGGAACCAGAACCGATTGTACTTTTAAATGATTGGAGACAAAAATATGGTCGATCCGCCGGATCGGATACCAGGAAAAAAAGGTAGCCCTGGGATATTTTTTTCCAGATACCTGGGTCTGCACATCCGTCAGCCGGGCAGCAACCTTTTTATACACAGCTGTGCCAGGGCCAGCATTCAGATCCCCACAAAGAATGACAGGCAACTGTCTGTCACTGTTTTTAACTGGCAGTATCTTTTTGAGAAGCGTCTCGGTCTGATGCAGACGATCCTTTGCATTGAGGCCCAGATGGGTGTTGATGACCTGTACCGGTCCCAGCGGAGTTCCAATCTCTGCCACTATGAGTCCGCGAGGCTCTTTGCTTCTTCTCCCGGAAAGATCGGAGAATCTGCTGCATTTGACATCAGACAGTGGAAATCGGCTTAAGATAGCAATGCCGTATCTGCCTTCGCTACGTTCCATCAGCGGATGAAAATGGTAGGTCATACCCAGACGGCTGGCAAGAAACGCTGCCTGGTGAAGATAATGAGTCCGTTTGCACTTAACATCCACCTCCTGAAGTGCCACAATATCCGGATCCATCTCTGAAAGCAAAGAGAGTGTCCGTTCCGGATGGAAGCGGCCGTTCATCCCTTTGCAGCTGTGAATGTTGAAACTGACGATCTGCAGTTCGTGCAATGGGGCTGGTGCAGATCTCACTGTTTTTGGATTATGCAGGTGTTTGAATTGGGTGAGAACCAGCTGTCTGAGATCTGAAGCACGGAACACAGGCAACTGATCCCGTATAATTTCAGAAGGGATAAGGAGAAAAGGATGAGTTTCGTTTTTACCAGGCCCCCCGTGCGCACCGTTTTCATTAGAGAATGAAAGCGGTGTATCATTGGCGCGCCATCCGGATATCACAAGATCGCCAGCATTTTTATGGCAGCTGATGTTTTCCAGATCTTCGATTACGCGGTCCGGATAGGGATGGTCTGTCCCTAGAATTCGATCTGCACCTTTTGCAAGCCGGAATGTGCCGTGGTTGTCGCACACCCAGGCTTCATTATTTTTTCTAAAAAAAACCAATGGGATACCGGCATCTGTCACCAGTTTTTCAGCAGCTTTTTCCAGATCTTTACTGGAGATCCGCATCGGCAGATAGACATGGCCTATCGGTCCCATTGTGGTGATGCGGATCTGACCCATCTGCTCCCGAGTATCAACTCCGACAGCCTGATCAGGGTCGAGCCTGTTTAAGAAAACGTTCCGAATGGCGTTTTTGACGCTCACACCGTGCACAATCTCATAATTGATGACCTTTTCCTGCCCATGATCTGAATAGATAATCATCCGGTAGGAACGGCATTGGGACGCCATGGCGCTTTTATGAATATCTCTGATGGCCTGGTCGATCCCTTTGAGGCTCCAGTGGGCAAAAGCAGAACTCGGTCCCCGCCTGTGGGCTTGTTCATCATATCCAAGAAAATTTGCACAAAGCAGCGGCACGCCGCGGGTGACATCCAGTTTCAGGCGGAACCGCACAAGCTCACGCAGAATAATACACACCACCACCCGGGCCGGAATAAAAGTGAATTCCTTGATTATATCCTGCTTGGCAAAGAGACCTCTGAAAAAATCGAAAACAGCCAGTCCGCATTCGATCAGGGCATAGCTGACAATTCTGAGAAGCATGTTGGCGTGCAGGAAAAAAAGAAGGATCAATTTCAAAGGATTTAGTGTGTCAAGAATAGAATTCAGATCCATGGTTTCACTGCAGTACCGCGCTTCTTCAGCTCCACCAGAAAAAAGTGTGGCATATGCATTTCCGCCGGTTAGAAGCGGTTCTCCCCGGTCCACCAGTTCCTGTGCCATCTGATTGGCGGATTCGGGTTTGTAACTGACATGGCGACGGTCTGTGCGCCGGTCGATAAACTCAAATGCCGGTACAAAAGATTTGACCCCATACATCAGCTCTGCCTGATAAGCCGGAGTCGAAGAAGGCAGACCAGAATACCCGGGCCGCAGGGTATGGGTATCTTCTTCCAGAAGTTTTTTTAAAAACGGCATGCGCCTGTTTTCAAGGGCAGTTTTAAACTGCTTCTGAGAAAGACCATCGATCTGGATCAGAATGAGCCCAATGGTGGCCGGATTATCCGAACAGATCGGCAGGTCCAGCAGGCGGGACAGCCAATGGCTGCGGGACAGCTTTTTTAAAAACCCCCTCCGGTCGGTACTGTGTTTATTCTCGGGAAGTGTCATCATCTATCTGTATTTCTCGAAACGATCACAATCAGATTACTCATATTCTGATATTTCCTTTTTAAAATATTTTATAAACAAACATAGCGGCTCACCGCCACAAGCGAAGTGATGAAAGTCCTGAAACAGGGGACTTTCATATAAAAAAAATGCACATCTATGAAAACTGCATTGATGATCACTATATGTATGTGGATCGCCAATGATATCGGTGTATACAATCTCGTCCTCCGTAAAGTCCATCTGATTCCTCCTTTATCAGTGTTGATTAGGACTGTGAGACTCATAACGCTATTTAATTATAAAATGCGGGGCACTGTATATACGGTAATCCCCCCATATCCGCATGCATACTCATGTATAAGCTCTTTTTCGGTTCAATTACTCACCATTCACACAATATCCAACAAATTGAAACAAATACTGTCAGATTCAAACAAATGCAATAAATGCGGAAAAAGTCAACAATATGTTGATGTTGAGTAAAAATACATACTTAAAAGCTTAATAATAAGGAAAAAACCTCATTTATCCCGTTCAATTATTCGAATAAGATCCAAAAAGGGTTGGAGTTGATTATATTCCGGTCAGTTTTGAACATTATAAAAATTAAGGAAAGTGAATAATGAAAACAATCGCCAACATATCCCGCATCTCTGAAATCGCCATGGTGCTCATTAAATACGGATTCGGGGATCTTCTGTTGCGGATGGATTTACCCATCAAGAACATAGGGAAAAAAATATCATCGGCCGTAGATCCGGACATCGATATTAATAAACGTATTCGTATGGCATTGGAAGAGCTTGGTCCCACTTTTGTTAAAATCGGCCAGATGTTAAGTATGCGGCCCGAATTGTTGCCCGCCCAGTTGATTGATGAGTTAAGCCATCTGCAGGATAACGTGGAACCGGTGCCATTTGAGGTGATTAAATCGGTTCTTGCAGATGAGTTTGATGAACCATTGGACAGCCTGTTTATCAATTATGAAACCGAGCCTGTGGCATCGGCATCCCTTTCTCAAGTTCATCGGGCAGTTCTGACAAAAAAGGGTGTGTCGGTGGCTGTAAAAGTCCAGCGGCCGGGCATTGCCGAAACTATTGAAGTCGATCTGGATATTCTGGCCATGGTTACTCAACAGGCCCATGACACTATTGATGCATTGAAGGTATATGATTTACCTGGTGTTGTAAAAGCCAACCGGCAGACGTTGCTAAGGGAAATCAATTTTATGCGGGAAGCCCGATATATCCAGGTGGCCCGGGCGAGGTTTGGCAATGATGGAACCATCTATATTCCTGCAGTATATTCAGATCACTCCACGGAAAAAGTACTGGTCACTGAATTTATTCAAGGTGAGAAAATCTCTTCTAAACTAAAGCTTTCGGATCTCCATCGGAAAAATTTGGCAAAAGCCGGGGTCAAATCTGCTGTGACTCAAATTTTGCAGCACGGGTTTTACCATGCAGATCCCCATCCGGGAAATATGCTGGTCACTGATGATTATCGACTCTGTCTGATGGATTGGGGGATGGTGGGGCGATTGACGGAGGGTGAAAGAGACGAACTCCTTTTCTTAGTTCAAGCCATAAACGACCGTGACACCCGTGAACTGGTAAATATGCTGCTGAACATAACGACGTTATTATCCGATACCATCAACCGGTCTCTTCTGGAAAAAGATTTAATGGAACTTATGGATGTGTATCTGTCAATCCCGTTGGAAGAGGTTCGGGTCAAGACCATGCTGGTGGATTTTGTGGAAGTGATCAGAAATCACCAATTAAGGCTTTCACCGGATCTCTCGATGGTTATCAAAGCTTTGATTACTGTTGAAGGAACCGCACGGATGCTCTTTCCGGAAATAGATGTCATGTCCGAGGCCGAACCCCATATCCGGGATCTTGTCGCCGAGCGGCATTCAGCCGGTCGCATCCGGCAGAGGCTTCAAAGTAACTTGTCAAGCATGTGGACATTACAGCAACATCTACCTGGGAGTCTATCGTCCATTGTCAAACAGGTAGAAAACGGAAGTTTGGCCATACAGTTTAAACACAAAAATCTCGAATCATTTCAAAAATTGCTTGAGAGCAGCTTCAACCTGTTGACACTGGGGATCATTCTTGGTGCCATGATTATTGGCTCCTCCATGATCATTACGACAGGCGTGAAGCCTTGGTTGTTCGGTTTCCCGGCTCTTGGAATGATCGGATATCTCATCGCCGCAGTGATTGGATTGTGGTTGATTATTATCATCATCCGCCGTCAAAATTACTGACATACTTGATTTTGTCGATTTTTTTGGAAGTCAAATTTAAAAAAACCGGATATCGAACTCTCTGCGCCAAAATGGCGAAAAAAATATAATGAGATTGTGGTTTCGTTTTAAGTATTTGATTAAAACAACTATTTTTTCAGGAGGATGCATTATCTACAATCTTCTCCTGTTCTGAAATCTCTTTTTTTTGTTCAAAAACGGCATAATGATGGTCGATATCTCCGGTTGCTCCCCGTTGGCGACGATCAAGATTTTCTATGGCTTCGATTCGACCGTACAATATCAGAGTATCTTTGGGCTCAAGCCGTCTATCCGGTGTAGGATTTCCAATATAGATTCCCTTCGGCTTTTTAATGCCCAGCAAATTGATCCCTTCATCACGCAGACGGGAATCCGACAGTTTCTTTCCGGCAATCCAGTCTTTTTCTTGAACATGGAGTTCCGCCAGACGATAATCTCCGGTAAGATGAAGCAAACTTGCATAATCGCGAACATCTAATTTTGTGTAACGTTTAAGCAGGTGTTCCACTATTCTATAAAGCTGTCTGTCAACCCATTGACTTGATGCAATGATCCATAACACAAGAATACCAGCTACGAGAATGATCACTTTCGGGGTCAGTGTGGTTGAGTCACTCTGTTTGACAAAGGTAAGAATCAGTGAGGAGATTGCAGCAACGATTCCCGCATTTCCGATTAATATCAGAATCATGACGATTTTACGTCTGACAGGATGATTGACCACCATTTCCGATTCATTCGTGGTGAAACCGGCTCCCGAAAAAGCGCTTCTGGCCTGAAATTTTGCGGATTCTCGGGTCAGACCAGTGTGGGTCAGTGCGATTGTGGCAATCCGGGTGATTAGTATTGATAAAAAGATAACCAACAATAAAGAGACAATAGCAATCAATGCGCCACCTCATCTAAAAATAAAACATTTTTGCATGTACCGACATCTTCATGGTGTTGTCCCAAACCTGTCGCAGTGTCAATCCTGGGGCACCTTAGGAAAGTAGATGTGCCCGGTTCAGGAGACGGTTCGGATCAATCAGGACTGTAACGTTTGGTCAGTTCTGGCAGTGTTTCAGTATTACAGAGAATAATAATTTCATCCCCCTTTTTGAAACGGGTTTTTCCATCCACGAAATGAGGCGTTTCATTACGATAGTAAAAAACAATTCCTGAGGATTTCGGTAGGTTGAGTTCATCAGCAGGGACAGTCTCATCCTTGCCCGCAATTAGAGTAAAAAAACGGGTCCCGAACTTTAAAATTGAGGATATGTCAATTTCATCCATTCCGTTGATCATATTTTCCAGTTGGTGGGAGGTTGCCTGAACTGGTATGATTATATCTTCGAGACCGATTTCCCGACACATCTGTTCCAGTTCAGGTTGTTCTATATTGGTCACAACCCGTTTGAAACCCAGGGACCGGCCGAGCAGGGAGGTGATAATATTTGTCTGGTCGTCATTACACAAGCAGAACAAAAAATCACAGGTTTTCGGATTGACCTCTTTGAGGATACCGGGGGTTGTCGCATCCCCGTGAAGGAAACTGCAGTCCATCTCCTCTGAAAGTTCGTCAATTTTGTTTTTATCTATTTCAATGATTATTATTTCATGATCCTTTATCAAAGCGCGGGCTGCGGTAACGGCCAGGGGGCCCGCCCCTGAAAATACTATTCTCATTTTATTCCTCCATTCTTCGTCCAATCCAAGTTCGAGGGGTCAATATCACAATCCAGGCAATTATCTCCACCCGTCCCATCAGCATATCTGCACATAATACTACTTTTAGGAAAGAGGGAAGATTCGGGCTTGTAATCCCAGTGGAAAGCCCGGCAGTACCGATGGCAGATGTCACTTCGAAAAGCGCATTTAGCGGATCATATCCCATTGCCACAAATGGCAGCAGGGAAAAGACTATTACAACTATATAAAGCAGGATAACGCTTAATGCACTTAAAAGCTCATCCGTGTTCAGTTGGCTTCCTCCCAAGCTGATATAGGAGACGGTGTGTTTAGATGTACCGGTTTTCAAGACTAAAAGTTTGAAAAGACGCATCAGAATCAACAGCCTGAGCATCTTCACTCCGCCTGCTGTGGAACCGAGGCAGCCACCCGAAAGCATGGAAAAAATAAATATGATTTTTGCACCGGGACCGGTCTGTGAAAGATCCATGGAAGAGAAGCCCGCTGTGGATTGGGCGGAAAGTCCATTGAATCCACCCTGGACCAGTGCCTCGAAAAATTGCATCCGGTTTTCGAACCAAAGAAAAAAAGTCAGCATCAATGTCGTTATCAAGCAGACAATTAGGAAGGCTTGAATCTGCTGGTCATGAAGCATAACCTGCCAGCTTTCCCGAAAAAGGCGTCGATAAAAGATAAACGAAATGCCCCCTGCTACAGAAAATATCAGAACCACCGCTTGGGGTGCAGTGCCCCCCAGGGCAAGTAGACTATTATCATAGGGGGCGAAGCCACCGGTGGAAACGGCCGCAAAGATATAGAGCAGGGCATCCCACCAGCCGGTACCAAGTGTCGCAAGCACAACGATGCCGCTAAAAGTCAAAATGCCGTATACCAGCAGAACATATTTGACATGTGAACGGGTGGTACCGATAAGATCTTCTTCGTAATCTCCCAAGTCTCCCAACCGCCTAGCGGCCTGGCCGGGTTCTATCATCACGGCCAGTGCCAGAATGACAATACCCAGCCCCCCGTACCACTGCATCCATGCTCGGGCAAACAAAAAGATTTCTGGCTTATCCTCAACCGTGGCCGCAACGCTTAGTCCAGTTGTGGTGACGGCCGAGACTGCTTCAAAAAAAGCATCCAAAAAACTCAACCCCGAGCCCATCATCGGGTAAGCCATGACAAGGGGGCTGAATAGAAATGCAAGCACCGTTACGGTCATAGCCTCGTTGGTCTGTATGCGCCTGGGAGCTGGTAACCGTGAAAGTCCTCCGCCAAAAGCCAGAAAAACGCCGGTTACAACCATGTATCTCATGCTGATGGGATAATCGCCAAAAAGCATGGAAACCGTGAGGGGAACCAGCGCCAGCGCTGCCAGCACAAGGTTGAGCTGGCCAAAATATTTTAAGACAACTGAAAAACGGACGCTGTAGAGCAGAGCTTGCATATTTTATTATGTTCCTTTGTAACTATTTCGAATGTCCTGCCTGAGATTATTTGTTTTCGACTTTTTACATGGGCATCAAGGGCTGATGTTATAAATTTTTTGCACGTCCCTAAATGTCTGAAAACGGACTGACATGCAAACACAAGACATCGTCCTTATCGCTTCTTTGTGCCTTTAGTATTCTAACAATCTTTTCGGATTTCATCCAGCAGTTCATCCGGTGCACCCCCTTTTAAAAGATATGCAGCAGCGCCGGCTGAAAGCATCGCTTCTGCAATATCATCCTCAGCATTAACCGATAATCCGATAATACAGATATGGGGCAAAATTGATGATATCTTTCGTGTTGCTTCGATACCATTCATTCCAGGCATATTGATATCCATAAGAATCACCTGGGGCTCCAGAGCTTTTGCTTTTTCAACCGCATCCGCACCATCTACGGCCTCCCCCGCCACAACGATATCTTTTTCATTTTCAAGAAGCGTTTTCAAACCTTCCCTGAAAATCGGATGATCATCAACAAGCAGGACGCTTATTTGGCAGTTATCTTTAGTTTTTAATTCGCGTTTCCTGCTGTCAGTCTTTTCACCGCTTTTACGCCCGTCTTTTAAATTGATCGGAAGAATGATATCCACACAGGTACCTTCAACCGGAGAAGACTGTATTTCCATCCGGCCGCCAATAAAGGCCATTCGCTGCTGAATACTGATCAGGCCGTACCCGCCACCGTTTACAAAACCATCTCCGGTCTCCTGAACTTCAAACCCGCACCCCTCATCACTTACCCGGATGATCAGAAAACTGTTTTCTTTGATATCGACCGACAGTCCGGCCCGGGTTTGTCCGGAATGTTTGACAACATTAAAAAGCAGTTCCTTAATGCTCTGGAAAATAAAAAAAGCCGTATCCTGATCAAAGAATCGCTGATCCGAATCCGGGATCGTGCAGGAAACTTCCAGACCGTGATTATCTTTGGAATTTTTGCACAGCCATTTCAGCGCCTTTAAAAGCCCGGCATCATAAAGAACCGGCGAAGCCAGGTTGAGGGTGACATCGCGGCAGGCCGCTGAGGCATCGTTCAATAATTGGAGAATTTGATCGATGGCTTGGGTATCCTCTTTGTCTGCTTTACGCGAATAGGTTTCCAGACGGAACCGGGCCGATGCAAGCAGCTGCTGAAGATTATCATGAAGTGTTGACGCCAGCTTTCGCTTTTCCCGCTGTTCTACCTGGGAAAGATCCATAGCCATTTTCTCAAGCAGCTTGTTTTTTTCTTCCAGCCTCCTGGTTCGTTGCGTAACCTTAAGTTCCAGGTCTTTGTTGATCCGTTTAAGCTGATCTTCTTTTTCTTCCAGATCCTTTTCATATTTCCTGCGAGTGGTCATGTCAATGGCCATGCCCACAATCATTCGTCTGCCGTCTCTGAGCCTTCCCAGAGGGGCGGAATGAAAATGCCAGATCCGTTCCACACCTGCTTTGGTCATGACGGCAAATTCGCCCTCATCAATCTGTTTTTCAGCCGCTAAAACATGCTGAATATGTTCCTTCACTTTGGTATCCTTGTCACCATACGCTTTTTGGGTCCATTGGGAGATGGTCTTGAGCTCTTCCGCTTCATAGCCGGTAATTTCCGTCCAGGTACGGCTGACCAGAAGGATCTGTTCATCTTCAGCAAACAATATGATCGGCAAAGGAGCCAGAAGTATGGCCTTGCGCAGCTGATCCTCCTTGGCTTTGATCTCCTCAAGATCCTTTCGGCGCTGGGTAAAATCAACAAAGGTCAGGACAACCCCCGCAATCCGGTCATCCTGGGTTCGGTAGGGAAGCACGCGACGTATATACCACTGATTTTCGTGCTTCATGGAAATTTCGCGTTCTATGGGAATCAGATCTTTGAGTACCTTCTGTATATCCTCAATCAGATCAGGATCATGAAACCGTTGAACAATATGCATAATCTGCCTGCCGGTATCCGAGCCCACAAGATGCATGACTTGAGTTGCCGCAGGGGTAAATCGTTTTATGCGAAATTCTCGGTCAAGGAAAATGGTCGGTATGTGTGTACTGGACAGAAGATTGGCCATATCATCATTGGCCTCTTCTAGCTCTGATACCTTTTCTTGAAGTTCATTATTGACCGTCGTCAATTCTTCATTCAGAGACTGGAGCTCCTCCTTGCTGGTCTCCATCTCTTCATTCGTTGACTGGAGTTCTTCATTCATGCTCATGACCTCTTCATTGGAAGCCTTGAGTTCTTCATTGGATGTCTCCATTTCTTCAACTGTGGACTGGAGCTCTTCTCTGGCAATCTGAAGTTCGTCTTCCAGCTGCTGAATGTCAGTATCCTCTGATCCATCCTTTTTAGAATCGGGTTTGGGTGAAACAATATCTGTCTCATGTGTTGTTCCGGTGGTAAACGTGACCAGAATCAGGCCCTTTGCCTCAGGGGGCGTGGATGGAAGAATGGCCTCTATAGTTACATATTCCCGAGTCCCGTCCGGATGAGTGAACAAGCTGCGATCAATGGAATGGGGGGGGTGTGTTTCAATTACTTTCTGAAGCAGCCACCGGGTTTGGGTGCGAAGACTTGGGATCAGTTGTTCAAGAATATTCCGGGTTGGTTCTCCTTCGGGCTGCTTTAGAAACTTGCTTGTATCCCCCTGATAGAAAAGGATTTCCAGATTTCTGTCAACCAAAACAGCAGGCGGGGCATAGTGTTTTACCAGTGCATCACAGGTGATACTGGCTGGAGTTAGAACCCGTTCCCGGCGGGCTGGACCGGCCTTTCCTTCATTATAGCGGTCTTTGAATGTCCTGAAAACCGGAAGTTCAAGATCGTGGGGACGTACACCGCCAATTCTTTGATAAATCCGCCAGGTTTTTGAAACCGGTGAAAACAGATCTTTCTGGCTGCCGATGGTCTCAGCATTCCCGAGAAATAGATACCCGTCGTCTTTAAGAGCAAAATGAAACAGACGAATTACTTTCAACTGGGTGGCCGCTTTAAGATAGATCAATAAATTCCTGCAGATGATCAGATCCTGATTGGAAAACGGCGGATCGTTGATCAGGGACTGTGGCGCGAACACCACAGATTCTCTCAGCTGTTTTTTTACAACAAAAAACCCTTCTTCTTTTGTAAAAAACCGATCAAGCCGCTCTTCTGAGACCTGGGCAGCTATGCTTTCCGGATAGCGGCCGTTTCGGGCGATCTGAAATGCATCCTTATCAATGTCCGTTCCGAAAATCTGAATACCGCATCTTTTTTCACTGTTATCCAGTGCTTCATGAAGAAGCATAGCGATGCTGTAAGCTTCTTCACCACTGGCGCATCCCGGGGTCCAGACCCGAACCGGATGGTTTCCGTTGCAGCGATCGATCAGTTTTGGAATTACTTTTTTTTTCAGGATATCCCAGGCCGCCGGTTCGCGAAAAAAGGCAGTCACATTAATTAACAGGTCTTTAAAAAGCTCTTCATTCTCCTGCTGGGAGTTTCTTAACAGCTCAATATAGTCTCCGGCCTTTCCGATATGATTCAGTGACATGCGCCGCTGGATCCGGCGACCCAGAGTATTTTTCTTGTAATGTTTAAATTCATGGCCAGTCTTTGCATACAGCAGGTTCAGGATCTCCTCGAGCAGGAAGTCATTTTCAGGGGCAGGCTCAGAAGGGCCTTTGTTCACCCCGTTTACATAAGGATGCTTGGCATACTCCAATAGAAGTGCAGGCATCTGTTCAGGGGACAGGATGCGGTCTACAGAACCTGTATTGATGGCACTTCTGGGCATGCCGTCATGCTGGGCGGTATCCGGGTCCTGAACAATTGCAAGTCCGCCGCTGGCCTTAACCTCCCGGAGCCCCATGGTGCCGTCAGATCCGGTTCCAGACAATACAATACAGATGGCTTTTTCAACCAGATTTTCTGCCAGCGTTTTAAAAAAATAATCAATTGCCATTCTCATTCCCCGGCTTTCAGGCGGATCGGAGAGCACCAGGTGGTGATCTTCAAATCCCAGATATTTCCCGGGAGGAATAATATATACCGTATTATTTTCCACCGCTGTCTGTTTTTTAACCTGCATCACCTTCAGGCCTGTATGGCGGGAAAGTAAATCCGGCATCATGCTTTCATGGTTGGGATCAAGATGCTGGATCAAAACAAATGCCATATTCGGATTATCGGGCAGGCCGGAAAAAAATTTCTGAAAAGCCTCCAACCCTCCGGCAGAAGCGCCGATGCCTACAATAAGAAAAGAAACGTCTTTTTTATGATCGGTGGAATCGTTATCTGCTGTCATGGGTGAATCCTCTATATCTCATAAAGAATCTATGGTTATTAATCTGTCCTTTTGAAAAATTTTACCTACTATATATCAGGTGCTTTAAATGTGTCAATTCAACTTTCGGTGTTGATTGATTCAGGAGGGGGCACCGTGCACCAGCCTCGCAAGACTGGCGGTTCGTGAACTTGCCGTGGCAAGGCTTGCAGAAGGGCTTGCCCTTGGGATCACTAATTGACTCACTCCTTATGGTTGTTTTTTTTTAAATCGGCCAACCAGCCAGAGTGTCAGAAAGTTGAGCATACTCAAGGTTATGGCAATCTCAAAACGGTCAAAGGCGACGGCGAGTCCGATGGCTCCTGTGTATATGCTGAAACGATCCGACACGGGTTTGAAAATATTCCACAGGCTTTTTTGGATCTTTTTGAAGGAAAGAACAAGGGCAAAATGGTGGTGAAACTTTAAACTAAAAATGCTGAAACTTCTGATTGGCCCTTGGCAGTAGGGTACAGACCTACAGATTTTTTCAGCATCTGGCGTTACTATTCTTGTAAAAACTCAGGATACAATACATAAATTTAAAACGGTGCTTTTCTGGGATTTTTGGAACTGCCATAGATCGTGCTTCTGCCAGGTGTTCTATCCAGCCCTGAATGCGGGTGCGCACCGCCCAATACGATACAACCAGGTGAAGCTGTGTGAAGACGACCATGATGATACTGCTCCGCGCACTTCCCTGGCAAGGAGAAGAGTAATACCGTTCAGTAGGGTTTTCGACAATCGGTATGCACTGGAAAGGATGATATCTGTGTCACTGTCCGAACTCGCCATCTCGTTCAGTGAACCCAGGGTGCTGGCCAGATTTACAATCCGGCCGTATCCCCTTTTTTTCATCAGGGGTATACAGGCCTGGCAGAGAAAAAGAGGTCCGAAAACGTTGGTTTCCAGGGTGTTCAATAGGATGTTTTTATTTAACTCAAGAATAGGATCTCCTGATCTGTCAGGCCCCCGATTGCTGAATCGCTGATCCCAACGCCTGATTCGGGCTGATTATTGGAGGGCTTTCATGGATTCCTATCTGGCCCTTCCATTGAAAGATCTGAGGGTTGGTGACCTTCTCACGGACATTGTCGACGTTCTGAAAGTACATTCTCTTGGATTGCCTCCAGACATGTCCATCGTGATCAAGACACTAGGGTTATTGTTTGTGATGGGTTTATTAAATAACATTAAGACTGAGGGGGTAAATGTAGGTTTTTATCCAACGCTTCACATTTATAAACCTGTTTTTTTGCAGCCATTGATTTTTCTCCTATATTATTGTTTTTTTGATGAAATAATTTCGATTACTTCTTCGATATCGGGCACCTGATGAATTTCATATTCTTTGATCCATTCGACGGTCTGGTCGCTACCGATCAATATGTTGGCCCGTCCTGAAATGCCTTTTTCCTTAATAAACAATCCATATTTTTCAGCGACTTCTCCATGGGGCCAGAAATCGGCCAGCAGATTGGTTTCACTCATTCCAATGACCTCTGCCCAGGCTTTTTTGGAAGGTACGCTGTCCACGCTGATGCCGTATGCGATTACGCCCAATTCGTCAAATACGGATTTTTTCAGTTCCAGGGTCCGCATTTGAATTTCACAGACTGATGTCCATGCCAGGGGATGAAATGAGAGCAGTGTTTTAGTGCCCGCCAACGTCATGGGTGTGACTTTTTTTCCAAATTGATTAATCAGTGTAAACCCAGGGGCCGGATCTTCGACCGATAAATGATGATGTATCATATAAAACTCCTTTCCTTGATTATTTTTAACGTAAAGTGGACGCTAAGGAACCAGTTTAAAATAACGTGCCCATTTACCTCACCCCCCAGCCCTTCTCCATGAACGGTGAGGGGAGTTAATGTTTACTTCAGCCAGTCATTGATCTGTGATTTGAATTCATCAAGACGATCTTCGCCCGCATTCCTGATTTCATTTATTTTTCTATTTGCATAATCGATTTTATCTTGCAGCGAATGCACATTATCCATGATGCCTTGCTTTAAAAGGGCCCCAGCTTTTTCAGTTTCCGCCTGGGCTTCCTTTTTTTTAGCTTCAGCATTTGCGGCTTCAATTTCCTTATCCCAAGCATCAATCTGGGATTCAAGTTTACTAATTAAATTATCTTTGATTGACATAATGATATTATCTCCATTTTTGAGTTAGATGTTATCCGTCACTGAACTGACGGTTTATAAGAAAGTTCCCCTCTTTTGGGTAGTTTCATCATTTCAATTATGGCGGTGAGCCACCAAGTTTGTTTATATGAAATACTCCGCAAATCAGGGGCGTATTTCAAGCTTCGTTGTGGGCAAAGCCGGATCAGAATACGGTCTGCCCGTGGCAGTTATATGAAATCTTATGCGTTAATTTTATTAACAGTGCACACTGTTTTTCTGCGGATTGGCGGTCCAACCACTGTCTTATTATGCACATACAGCGACTGAGTTGGATACGCGAATTCGATGCCTTCTTGTTGAAATTGCTGATAAATTTCAAGATTAATGCGTTGTTGGGCATCCATATATAAATTATAGTCAGCGATTAGCACATAGTAGATTAGCATCGAGTTTCTGGTTCCGATTCCATTCGTTAATTTGTTCCGTAAGAACCGTTGCGGTTTGAATAAAAAGAGAGAGTTGCTGTTGCAATATTTCTGCTTCGTCAGTCGATGCCTGAGTTAAGCGCTGAGCGATTTCTTCCCGTTTGTCTTGTAGCGCTTTCCTGCGAAGCGTTATCGTCTCGATAGATTGATTGAGTGTTTTGATTGTCGCATTATCTTCGGATGCTGTGGTCTGAGGCGTGACCTGAGGCTGGGCCTGAGACAACGGCGCCAGCAAGCAAAATAAAAATAGCCAGAAGTATGGATTTCGGGTAAATCCAGTGTTTTGAAAAGTCGTGGAATAAATTTTTATCAATTATAAATATCCTTACTGTCTAATTGCAACGGACTGTCTGCCATTGCAATGCTAAACTTGAAACAACCGCTGAATTTGGTGATTATGGATCTGACCATGCTGAGTTTTTATACCTTTTCCAGTTCATATTCGGCAGTGGAGGTATCAATAACTGCCTTTTTGTAGCCCGGGACACGAACATTACAGGTCAGTGGCTGCTTGACACCGGATTCCAGGTAGAGGGTCAGGCGGTCTCTTTTTTTCTCAAAGCGGACCGTCAGCCTGCCTCCCGGGACCAGTGTTGGACCAAACATCAACTTTCCATCATTATTAAGCCACTGAGGAAAGAGTCCAGAGCCGATGATCAGTTTATCGCCTTCCTCCCGGACAAATAGACTGCGCATCATCATGATCCATTCAGCCGCTGCCCAGCCGTGCTGACCGTCTCCCATGCAGCCACCCCCTGTAATCGGATGAATGGCCTCGGGCCACTGGCCCGTTGGCGATGCCAAATCTGATACGGCCAGGACAAGGTCCCTGTATCGGTTGTCATTATTACGCAAAAGAGTTTGAGCCATATCAAGGGTCAAATATGCATTAAGGCCGGAATGAATCATATCCTGGAAAAAAGCATTATCAATAAAGCAGTGGTCCATGAGATATTCAAGGGTTTTCATGACCATGGGATCACCGGGTGCTGTGATCTGAAGCGGATAATCTGCCACAAGGGATCCGACGGCACCGGCATCCATCCTGCGGTACGGGGAAGCCGGGATCGCCTGGTGTGATCTATATCCGGGTGAATCTGTAGCGCTTTGAATAATCTGATCTCCAAAAGCTTCTGCAACCAGGGTAAAATCATCTCCTTCCCGGTCGTATTCCGAACTGTTTTCAGCTATCCTTGCCGCAGCATTCAAACCGGCGACCGCCCAGAAATCATCCCAGAAATAATAGTCGTTCGGACCGAGGTGTTCTGCGCTGAAGCCAGCGGGCATAAGACCGTCATGGCGTTTGCCGTCTTTTTTATCCCGCCGCTTTCGGGCAATCCACCGGGCCCCTTTCATAAACGAATCCAGCAGTGCGCCACTAAAGCGTTCGTTGGTCAGACGGCTGTACCGGTCTGCCAGCCAGAGGACCTGGCCATTTGAATCCCATTCCCCTTCCTGGGACTGGAAATACCCGGTCATTGTCTGTCGGTCCGGAAACTTGGCGATCAGCTTTTGGCTGCGCCCTGACAGACCGAGCCCCAAAAGCGAGTTGATCATGAAACAGGCATCTCTGAACCAGAACCGCCGGTAGGTATAGGGTCCCGGATAGACATCCCCGGCCGTCAGCATGAGCACGGTCTGCCTGGCAGCCTTGAATAAAAATGAAAACCGCTCTTCCGGTATTTCAAGCTCTGCGGCGGCCGGATGTGCTTGCCTTTTCGATATCTCAGGAATATGGATTGGTTCACCATCCGGGGATGTTTCCCCATCAATGGGAATTTTTATTTTCACCGTTGTCTCTTGATCTTTTTTTATGGGAAAGAAAGCTGCAGCTGTTGCCATACCAATGGGACACTCGATTTCCCCATCGCTTTGTGAGCGGTCCAGGGAAAAATACACATCGCCGTCGGCATAGGATGACAGCAAAATCTTTTCCGCCGCTGTTTCAAATTTAACGTAATGTATCTGATTGACAGTCAGTCGTTCTTTTCCATCATGGGCCGTGATATGATCAATGAACTGGATCCCTTCAGGATTATAGGGCCTCAACGCAATAATCATCCATCCGTCTTCATCCCGAATACCGGCAGTGGCAGACAGAATCACTTCCGGTTTATCTTTTTTGTTAAAGGCCAAAGCAGCCCGAGAGTCAAGCTTCATACCATTATTTCGACTCCGGGTGACGATATCCATCTCCTGTTCCACATTAAGAACCTGCTCCACGCTCTTTTCCCTGGACGGCAGCATTAATTCCCCGCTTTGGGAGAGTATCCATGTATCAACAGACCAGGAATCATACATCGGTGTTAAAAGCCCTCTGGGATCAACCACTGGATATAAAGGCACATCCGGATGTCCCAATGCTGTCCAGTTGCGCTGGGTGACATTGATATGGCTGAAAGAAAAGCCCCGCGGGATAAAAGAGGTGTCCCTTGGATTGAACTGCCGGGTTACCCAGTACGGCCATACCCAGTCCAGATTATATTGAAAGGCCCGGGTGTTAATGATGCCCCTGGCATGAAACACCAGGCCTGCGCGAAGCAGTTCGATGGGTTCCATTACCTCTGATGGCTGCCCAAACTGGCGTATACGGGCCATCAAGGTTACGGGGTCGAGAAAATTATACTGTTTCGCTGCCAGTCTCAATATAAAATTCCAGGGCAACCATTTTTTAAATATCATGGTGAATCCTCTTTTACTGTTGAATTAGCCCCGTTATCGGGCATAGTGCTGCGAACACTCCTGTTTCAGATGTTATCCTTGAGCTGGCTGATTTCAATACCCAGGTTGACGCACTGGCGGCCTTCCATGCATAGTTCTGCATCGCCGGGTTCCAAAAAGGTTTCCAAGGACTTATTACCCTTTTTTAAGGAAACCTTCCAGCGGCTGTTATCATTATCATATGCGACATCCATATCGATCCCACATTTTCCGATGTCCGGGTATACCTGTTCGATTTTCTGGCAGAGTTCTTTTTTATTCATAGATTTCCATCCTTTACTCGTAAGTAATAAGTAGTGAGTTGTGTTTTGCAATTTGAAAACAAAACGGAAATAATGTTTAATGAGTAGCTTGATCCAAACTTTCCCTGAAACACAATAAAACTAAAACAATCTATATCAAAAATATACCCCGGCACACGGACAAATCAAATACAGTATACTATGTATTTAACAGCCAGTAGTTATGTAATAGATATGGGTGCAGTTCGAGGTATATTTCGAGGTAGATAAAGAATTGATATAAAATGTCTTCTGTTATATTGTCCTTTTTCCAAGGATCAATGATTATCACTTTCCCTGAACGAAAATGCCCAGCCGGGTGTGGGTCCCGCCGATATCATCGCATAGAATTGCTTTAACATTTGTATTTTGATCATACTCATTTACCCTCTCATGTCAGATCTCTTTTGTCCCATCATGCCAATGCTTTGCAAGCTTCCCGTCAACTCCGACAAACAAGACCGTCTGGCCATCTTTACGCATGGCTTCTGCTTTTTCTAACCGGCCAGACATGGAATTCAGGATGCTGCTTATATCCAACGCCGATGTTGCCGTCCTCTGTATATAGTGTCCATGCATAGGCAGGCTCATAACAACTGGTTGTTGAAGACCAGTAAAATGAACGAACAGATTTAAACTGATCTTTTCCGGCAATGGCTGGAGAATGAGCATTGATGTCAATTAGACTTTCCAATTCGCGGATATTGGGCAGCCGCCAGTCATTATAACCCGATCTTTTTTCATGATTGATTTGTTTAATTCCGATCAGCGCATCGGGCCAGGTAACCGCTTTTTCCAGGATGTCTGCATGTTGCAGCCAGGCCAATCCCGTGGCACGGTCCTCGACCATATCCTCTGACAGGGCAAATCGTTTCTTTGACAACACCTCGTTCTTACAAGGTTTATTATTCTTAGAACTGCTGTCATGGACGGGCCAGACCATATAAGATCTGTGGATCATGCCTTTTACGACTCTCCCTCCGCCCAGATGGACATACCAGGCTTGATCGGGATATCTTGCGCAAGGTGTTGCTGTCCAATAATACCCATTAAATAAATTGAAAAATTGATCAGGCTGGACAATGGCCGGATTGATCCGGTCATGACTGATCAAACTGAACAATTCAGATCGGCTGGGAAGTCTCCACTGGTTCAATCCATATTGATCGGTTCCATTCATCTGCTTTATAAAATCAAATGATTCCTGCCAGGATAACGGAAAATCGGTCAACCCGGCATCCCTTGGCCAGATAAGGTTTGTCAACCGGTCTGTGACAGTTTCCCTGTGGTGAATAAAACGGGGCTCCGGCCACAGTGCTCCTTTTCGGGTATCACCATCCTGGCCGGTTCCAGTGCAGGGAATGATTTGCCCTTTGATATCATAACATTGAATTTGATCGGTTTGAAATAAGCTCAAGCAGCGTCTCCTTTTCCTGGATATTCCATTGGTCATTGTGAACAAACAAAACAACAAGTTAAAAATATTCAACTTTACAATTAATTATATCAACTCTTCTGTGATTGGACATGGGTGTATCCGACCAAAATTCCGATGATCAACCTGCAAAAGCGTCTCATCACAGGAAATGATCATAAAAACAGTATCAAATACAGGATTTCTAACATTAATATGCATGAATTTCTCTATTTCATTTTCTGATTCTACCCTATATTTTAAGTGGTATGAAAAGTCATGACAAATGGTGCCTTAATAAAAAAATTAAAAGTGCTCTCATGCCCAGGTTCCGATATCCGAATCTGGCGGAAAATATTTCGGCATGACGTCCGTATCTGAAATTTTTCTAATAATTGTACCCTCGAATCCAATGACCATTTATTCATCGGCAGGCGCTGCTGGCGTATAATAATTTTCAACTCTGAAAAACCAGCCAAGTTTTTTAATATTAAGATTTTTAATAGGAGATTTTTATGAAAATCTGCATGTTTACCAACACCTACCTGCCCCACGTCGGTGGTGTGGCCAGGTCGATCCAGACCTTTGTGTCGGATTTAAGGAATGCTGGCCACCGGGTGCTGGTGGTGGCCCCTGTTTTCCCCGACTGCGAAGCCCATGATAAAACAGAAGCTGGAATCATACGGGTGCCGGCCATCACGGAAGTCAGCGGCAGTGATTTTTCGCTCAGGCTGCCGATCCCTTTCTACCTCTCTGAAGCCATTGAGAATTTCAGGCCGGACATCATCCACAGCCATCATCCCTACTTTATGGGAGACACTGCTTTCCGTGCGGCACGGCAGCATCACCTGCCCCTAGTGTTCACCCACCATACGCTGTATGAGCAATACGTCCACCACATCAATATGGATGCTGATGCGGTACAGCAGTTTGCAGCCAATCTTTCCACACAGTATGCGGATCTGTGCGACCATATTATTGCTCCCAGCCAGAGTATCGCCACATTGTTGACGGAAAGGGGGGTGAAAAAAGAGATCTCCGTTATTCCCACCGGAGTGGACATACAGCTTTTTTCCCGGGGGGACGGTGCCGGTTTCAGGCGCAGGTATGATATTCCTGAAAATACGTTTGTCATCGGGCATTTGGGTCGTCTGGCAGCAGAGAAAAATCTCTCCTATCTGGCACAGGCTGTCGCCAGTGTATCAAAAAACAGACCGGATACGATTTTTATGGTGGTGGGGGACGGCCCGATGCGGGAAAACATCCTGAAAATCTTTAAAACGTACCATATGGAATCCAGCCTGATTTTTACCGGCAGCCTCAGGGGCCAATCCCTTGTGGATGCTTACCACGCCATGGACCTGTTTGCCTTCAGCTCCCTTTCAGAAACCCAGGGCATGGTACTGACCGAAGCCATGGCTGCCGGCGTCCCTGTTATTGCTTTGGACGGACCGGGTGTGCGTGATGTCATGGTCCACGAACAAAACGGTGTTTTAATGCATGAAAAAACAGATCCTGAAGATTTCTCAAAGCAGATCGAAAAAATGGCATCCCAGCCGGAAAACCTTAAAAAATGGCGTAAAGGTGCGCGTAAGACAGCTGAAGAATTCAGCAGGGAAAAATCTGTTGAACAACTGTTGCTCCTTTATGAATCCATGCTCCACCAGCACGCTCAGGCATTGTCCGTTGACCAGGCAGAGCCAAATCAGGAACTGGATGCATGGGATTCAATCCTTGTGGGCATTGAGACGGAATGGGATCTGATTGCTGAAAAAACAAAAACTTTTCTTGAAACCGTGAAAGAACAGATAGATGCTGACACTGCTCAGAAATAAATAATCACAGGCGTGGTCGGAATTTACTTTGTGGTGATTCTTTTCGTTTTTGGGGCTCGGTCTGTCAGGGCACAGCCAAAATCTCATCGCCAAATTTGCGGTTATTACCCACTTCTAACCGGCCAGATATGGAATTCTAGATTCTGCTTGTATCCGACGTCGATGTTGCGGTCTTCCCTATATAGGGTCCATGTATAGGCAGGCTCATAACATTGAATTTGATCCGTTTGAAACAAGCCTGCCTGATTATCAGAACACAGCATGTCATTCACTGATCCAGGCGTTGGCCGCATCAAGTGCATCCAGATCAAAATACTTTACGGTTGCTGTGGTAAAGGGTTTGATAAATACTGTCATGGTTTTTTCCCATTGTTTATCGCCCACAATGGCCAGGCGTTCAATATCATTAAAATGGGACAGACCAAATTTGGTATCCTCCCACATCGCACCCGCTGACCACCCTTTGAAATCACGAAGCTCAATCACCATTCGGATTTTATCCCTGGACTCCATGATCTTTTCCACCATTGGAACAAAGTGTTCATAATCCTCTTTTTTAAGCGTGTCTGTAAAAATGAGTCTGACGATTGTCCCTGCGGGAACTTCAGTCAATTGTATTTCATCAAAAGCAAAGCTCATAGTATATCTCCTTATAAATCCTGCAATATTGCATTGGCTTTTTCCGGATCATAGCCCCGCGAAAGATACAGGGGCCTTTTTCAAGCCCTTTTATCCGGGATGTAAAATCCGGCTTTTTTGTTTGATAAACGTTTCCGATGAATGTCTCCTTGAATGGAGGTGGTTTTGATAAAATGGCATCAAATTCTATTTAAACGGATTTGCAATCATTCTCTGAAGCTTTTTCGTAATGTTTTTTTCAAAAGGCCGACCATAATAGTCGTACAGGCGAGTTTCATACTCAATGTTCACCGGTTTTTCAGGGTCAAAATCAGGACTATTCTCAACCTGCTCTCTACTGATATCCAGAAAAAGAGTTGATTGCTCCCAGCTGACTTTTTTTACCCAATTCAAAGAGAGGATGACTTTTTTTCCCCCTGGCAGCCAGTTCCGGGTATTAAGCACCACATATCTGAGGGCCCAAGTTTTATCCTCCAGGATAAAATCCTCCACGTATCCGATGTTTCCATCACTTGCTTCAATGTCGTAACCTTTTACTTCCTTAAATGAGCGCAGATGATTTTCTTCCACCTTCTCCTCCTCCTCCTCCAATGTCTCTTCATCATGTTTCTGTGCGGAATTATCAGGGATCTGAGTCATCACTGCCGGATATGCTCCAGGCCCCCAAAGGCCGTCGTGCGCCCAGTAATACGGGTAATTTAGATACTGGAACATTTTTCTTTCATGCTCTCGGGAAATCGGTTCATCCTCCATCAGTGAGGGACATTCTTCAAGCTGCTCACGGGTGATCTCAAGAAAGATGCTTTGCATCTGCCAATCTGTAATTTGAACCATCACCGGCGAAATAAGAACTTTTTTATCCATAAGCCACCCGCCGGTATCTGCCACCATGTGACGAACTGTCCAGAGTTGGTCATCAAACAATAGGTCCTTGCATTTTCCGACATCATCTTCTTTGACAAAAAAGGTATATCCAATAATTTCATTTATGCTTCTTAACATGATCAACCTCCTTATTATTGATGAACTCGTAAAAAGAATTCGGTTTCAGCATTTTTCCTGCTGCCGTTCATACATATAGCATAAGGAAATCTTGAATAGATAAAAATGGGGTTATTCAAGTATATTGACAGACAAATTGATGTATTTATAAAAGATTCCAGTAGCGTCCTAATCCTGTTAATATTAAGAGTTAATTAATTTCTTAACAGACTTTAAGCCATAATGATCAATAGAACTAAGGAATAAAAGGACTAAGGAATAAATTATTTTTGGGTAGTATTTTTTTCTCTTTCCAAAACAGTTTCAAATACAGGTTTTCCAACACTACTGTGGATTGGACATGGGTTGTACATACTTTTTTCTTCATTAATGGGTAAAAACCCACATTTACGCTTCAGTCTTTTTATCCTTTAATGCAACTATCACCAACAAGGCAAATAAAATGTAGGACGGGAGCATCGCTATGCCAATTTCATCCCTGAAAAAGGAGTTGCCATGTTATGAAGGAAAATCTTTACAGACGTTTTTCTATTTTTGTGGCCATTGTTTGTATTCTTTTCATTTTATCAGGAGGATCTTTGGCGAGTGATGATATTTTCATCCTCCAGGGTAAGAAGGGGCAGCTGGTTTAATTCAGGGGAATTCTGCAGGAGCGCCAACCGTACGTATGCCCATCCTGTATCAAAATTTCAGACCACAGGGTTCAGACTTATTCTTGAGGTCCCCTAAGTGAAGCAAAAAGCGCTTTCTCTTTTTAATGTCTATGAAGATGAAATCAATCTTTTAATATGGACAACATTATTGCTGTTTCTTGTCAGAAGTTCCGGCATCATATTAAATAATTTTGCTGAAACAGCATTTTTAAAGCGTTATGGTGTTGAATACCTTCCTATTGTCAACATGATCAACTCTATTGCCACCTTTGTCATAACAGGCTTTTTAACTGCTGCCATGAGCAAGGTGGCCAGCGGCAGACTTTTATCATATGTTTTCATTTTCTGCGGGATAACGGTTGTTGTAATCCGCCTTATAATTCCAATGGGGTTTGATATTATTTATCCTGTATTATTTATGCTGAAAAGCCAGTTTGCACTTCTGCAGGCACTTTTATTCTGGAATCTTGCAAATGACCTATTCAATACGAGACAGTCGAAAAGATTCTTTTCGCTGGTAACTGCCGGTGGTGTAATCGGTCTGATACTCGGAAGTATTGGCACACCCTATTTTGCACGACTTTTTGCGTTGGATAATCTTTTATATCTTTATATGGGTACAACCTTTCTTGGGGCCATTCTTGTAGAATTAATGGCCAGAAGTTATCCAACACTGGTATTTTCAAAGGAAACAAACGATCAGAAAAGAAATAAAAAATCAATAGTAGAAGAGTTTAAAACCATGATTCCTCTTATAAAGAAATCCACTCTTTTTAAAATAGTCCTGGTTTTAACTTTTATGCCCAATGTCATTGTCCCCATAATGAACTACCAGTTTAATTTTGCCATTAATAATCAGTTTGCAAGTGAAGCCCGCATGATAGAGTTTTTTGGTTATTTCAGGGGAGGGTTGAACATTGTAAGTCTATTCATCCTTCTGTTTGTTGGAAAAATCTACGGTAAATGGGGACTTCCCGTCGCTTTAATGTTCCATCCGTTCAATTATATTATTGCTCTTTTTGCATTTCTTTTCAGGTTTGATATTTTTTCGGCAATGTATGCCAAAATGTCTATCAACATAATAAGAACGACGATTAATGTCCCGACCAAGGGTGTTCTAATGGGGTTGTTTCCAGTCTCCTATAGGAGTATGGTACGGTCATTTTTAAGGGGGACTGTTGTCAGAGTCGCTCTTTTTTTAGGCTCTGGACTGATTCTTGTTTCAGAAAATTATTTTCATCCAAGATATTTAACACTTGTGGCACTGCCATTCCTTATCGCATGGATGGCAGCACCTGTAATTTTAAAATATAAATACGCTGTTATCTTAAAAGATCTTGTAGCAAATAATCTTTTAGATCTTAAAAGTCTTGAACCAGAAGAACTGGTTCAGGTTTTTAAAGAAGGAAAAGCGTTAGAAGAACTTAAAGAATCATATTTAAGCGCAAAGGGTGATGATGCTGTCTGGTATGCAAAATTACTGAAAAATTTTTCTACAAAGGATTTTAATTCAATTATATTGGGAAATATTGATGATCAGGATGAGAAAACAAAAATAGCTTTAATAAAGATGCTTACTTCGGAAACCTTCTGGACATCTGCAGACAAAATTATAAGCCTTCTTGATCCGGATGAAGCTGAACTTACCATAGCCATTTTAAAGTTAGGTGTAAAATATAGATTTGAAGATATAAAAGATGTTGATTTAAGAGCGTATGAAAATAATGAGAATCCTGTGATAAGGGGCTTTGCAATAGGGTGCATGTATCTTAACAACCCCGTTGAGTATGAAAAAATAATTGACAAAGAATTGCTATCCAACAATTTAGAAAGACGTAAAGCAGGCATTATAAGTGCCGGGCTTACTGGCCAAAAAGAATATATCAATGATTTAGAAAAGATATTGTCCGAAGAGAAAAAAGAAAGCTTAATGCCAGATGTTATCATTGCGCTGTCAAGGCTGAAGGCCCAAGATTTAAACGATAAACTAATGCCGTTTTTATTCAGCAGGTCAGAAAAAATCCGTCACGCAGCTGCTGCTGCAATTGAAATCAATGATGAAACAGTGCTGTCAAAGGCGGTTCTTCTTTTAGGAGACAGCTCAAAAACAATTCGTGAACTTGTAAAAGATAAAATTAGAGAATCAAAATATGAAAACAATAAACTTTTAATCAAATCTTTGGCCCTCCCCTCCACCAGGATTCGAAAAGAATTGTTTGAACTTTTGGAAACACTTGATATCAAGGAGATTGATGTATTTCTTTTTGCTAAAGAGCAACTGGGCAACTGTTATAATTATCTTGCCATGAGCCAGAACCTTGAAAACAGACCTGAAAGCAAGTTAAGAAATCTTGTTATGGAACATTTAATTCAGAAAAAAGAACTGGCGCTTGAAAATATTATACGGGTTTTATCCATTAATGACCAGACCGGAAGAATGAAAACAGCATGGCTGGGCATTTTTTCTCTTGATACACGGCAGAGGGCAAATTCAATAGAGCTTTTAAGTGATATATTAGATAAAAAGCTTTTTAATGCCATGCTGCCTCTTCTTGAGAGTCCTTCATTGTCAGTTGCCTTGTCAGAAGGCAAAAAAGTCTCAAAGATACCCAGGTTTGATTCCCAGGGCAAGGATGTTTTCTCTCATCTTCTTGCATCAGAAGACTGGGTGGATAATTTAATGGGCCTTGGCCTCGCCCGGGAAGAGCCTTCATTGCTTGAAGGGCATGATATGCTTGAAGAGATTAAAAATTCAGACAATCATATAATCCGAAAGGAAGTACAAATGACGGTCAAGAAGAAAGATCAAGATACAAATGATGACAGAATAGATTCGACTGATATTTCTCTTGCCGATAAAATACTTCTTTTAAAAGAAGTAGAGATTTTTTCAGGACTGACTGCCAGTGAGCTCGCAGCCATAGCCGCTATAGCCAAGGAACTTGATTACCCTGAAGGAAAAGCGGTCATTAAGCAGGGAGATGTGGGTGAGACAGTCTTCCTGATAATAGATGGCAACGTAGACGTTATCATGGAACAACCGGATGGAAAAGAAATAGTTATGGATAAAATTGAGTCAGGAGGCGCGTTTGGAGAGATGGCCCTTATTGACAATGCGCCAAGATCTGCAACAATAAAAACGGTTTCAGAATCAAGATTTTTAATACTTCATAAGCAGGAATTCAAAGAAATTGTTATGGAATATCCCGGTATTGCCCTGCAGATTTGTTCAGTTTTCAGCAGTAGAATACGTCATTTACATAAAAGGTTTAACGAAAAATCATAGTTCAGTGGGATCAGGAGGAAACCATGAAAAAATACGATGTTGTAATTATCGGATCAGGAACTTCCGGACAGACCGCCGCTTATGAGATGGTCAAGCAGGACCTGAAGATCGCTGTGATAGAGAAGAGCGATCAGGCCGGCGGTACCTGTGCGCTCAGGGGGTGCCAGGCAAAAAAATGGTTCTATGAAGGGGCCGAGCTGGCTGCCAAATCTCATCACCTGAAAGGAAAGGGGATTCTTAAAGAACCCCAGACCAGCTGGTCCGATTTTTTGAAGGCCAAAAACCGCTTTACAGATTCCGTGCCTAAAAACACTATTTCCGGATTGAAGAAAAAAGGGATAGATATCATTCATGGTGAAGCTGAATTTCAAGATGATAAGACCTTGACAGCAGGGGGACAGGTTATTTCGGCAGATCATTTTGTCATTGCTGTAGGGGCGCGCCCCAGGCCGTTGAAAATGGAGGGGGCAGCGTATTTAACTACCAGCCGGCAGTTTCTTGAACTGGCCCACCTGCCCCTTCGAATTGTTTTTATTGGTGGGGGATTTATTTCCTTTGAGTTTGCTCATTTTGCCACCCATCTTTGCAGAAACAAGTCCCGGCAGACAACCATTTTGCAGGCGGGTCCGCGACCGCTTAAACCGTTTGATGCCCAGATGGTCTCTTTTTTGTCAAAAGCATCTGAGGATGCCGGAATCCGGATTCACAATAAGGTTCAGATCACGGCAATAGAAAAAACGAATCAGGAATTCAGTGTTTACACCAAGGACGGCCGGGTCTTCAAAGCCGATCTGGTTGTCCATGGCGCCGGACGTGTGGCTGACATTGAAACCTTGGGTCTTGATAAAGCTGATATCGACTTTTCAAACAAGGGCATCTTAACTAACGAAAAAATGCAGACAACCAATCCCCGGGTTTTTTCAGTCGGCGACTGCTCTCAAACCCTTAAACTGGCCCGGATTGCTGATTATGAGGCGTTGATAGCTGCCAATACCATCATGGATAATGGTTCCGACGGAACACATTTAAATCCCATCGATTACCATACGGTTCCTGTTGTTCTGTTCACCTACCCCCAGTTGGCCATGGTGGGCAAAACCGAAGAACAGCTGAAAGAGGAGGGAAGGTCATATATCACAAGCACGGATCAAAACCTTGACTGGCCGACATACAAACGAATCGGTATGACCCATGCGGCCTATAAAATCATGATGGATGAGGACGGTATGTTGATCGGTGCCCATCTCCTCTCCGATCACGCGACCGGGATGATTAACACCATCTGCATGGCCATGCGCAACCGGATATCTGTTGAAGCGCTTTACTATCAGTGCATGATATCGCCTTACCCGTCCAGGGAGAGCGATTTGATATACATGTTGAAGCCTTTGCTTGGAAAAACAGCTTCCCGAAAATGCGGACAAAAAATGAATAAAAACCGGGAGTGTTGAAGCGGAGTTAGATGTCATGGCGGGTCAATGATTCCCGCGGCCAGGTCAAGACGGGTTGCGGGAGGCTTTGGATTTATCAACCAATTTAACCCATTACTGCGGTGTTTTCCAACTGCCCTTCCTTTTTTTTTATGCGCCTCTTTTATTGGCTGAAACGAGCCGTACTGATGCTGTGAAAAACATCAGCATAGGGTGGATACGGGCAGTCCACCGCTTTTTTCTCCAGGTTTGGATAATCCTTCTCCAGTCCGCTCATCTGCGGTCGCTCCTGTGAACTGAGATAGGCGGCGACATCGAAGGTGTCTTCATTGGTGATTGCCGGCTGGTTCCACACCGTTCCCAACGGCATATTGCTGTGAACAAATGCGGCGTTGGTCAGCACCCGGTTCATTCCCGCTCCGTTGCTATAACTGTTTGCTCCCCAGAGCGCCGGGGCGATATGGCTGCAAAAGTAGATTTCCTCTCTCCCCTATTCCTAATAAACCGATCTTATATGGCCCATTGTCTTGTCAATGAGTATCCTATCAACGAGGTCGTCTTTCTTCGTCAATATCTCCGCCTCAAAGGCCCCGCCCGCGTCTGTTATCTTGCCCAGCTTCAGGTTGGGGTTTCTCGAAGACTTCAAATAATCTTTCATCATGGCCTCGGCTTCCTTTGCATCAATGGGTTTGCCGGTTGACCGGGATTGCTGGCCATAGCCGCGGCCCATGCCATATCCGGAACCGTCGCCCCTCATCATGCCGGAACTCATACCGTGACCGGAGTCGCCCATCATGCCAGGACCCATACTGTAACTGCCATAACCGGACCCGCCCATCATGCCATATCCTCGGCTGTATCCATAGCCATGTCCCATTCTCAAGGCATGCTCAAACATCACTAAATGCCAGCGGCTTTGAAGAAGGATAGCGTTCAACACCTGAGCCGTATCGCGATCCTCGGCCTTTTTTACGAGCCATTCATATCGGGGTAATAAATCGCCTTCGAGTTTTACGCTGAGTTCGTAGGTCTCCGTCAATGTCTTATTCTCCGCAACCGTGCCTGTTTTAACATCAGCGGGTAGATCATAGGCTTTAAACAGCTGCTCGATCGACGCAATGTGACTCTCTTCCTGTGGGATGACCATCATGTAAGGCATGTAGGCGTTGAACTTTTCCTGATCCGCCTGATACTGGGCCAGCGATTGAATCTCCAGCTTTAGAATTTCATTGAGTTTTGCAACCCATTCCGTGTTTTCGGGTGCGGGCAGTTTCGCCGGAACATCAATCCTTCCTCCCATCATGCCCGACCTCATGCCATAGGCGCCATGGCCCCCCATCATGCCTGAGCCCATGCCATAGCCGTTTCCGCCGGACTGACTATACACGTTAGCAGTGCCGACTGCAAATGCCATAGCCAAAACCAATGAAATAATAAAAATGCTCTTTTTCATACGTTTCTCCTTTTCTTCTTTGTGTTTCGTTAAGATTTATTTCGTCGCCGTCTCTTTACCTCAAGTCTTTCTGCAAGAGTTAAAAAAGTTTCCGTTCGGGCACTAATTAATTAAAAAGGCACGTTCAGAGCAGTCATTAACAGTCAACAAATAGGTCATATATAATCGTTTTTATATATTGGCTTTGTTCATAAGCCATTCAATTTCCAATGTACTGTTTCCTCCGGCCATCTGGGCAATTTGGGTGAGCATATTAGCCCGCACCGACTGGTTTTCATAAGAATGTCCTGATATTCCTACGTCCATTGCCGAGTTTGAGAAAGGATGAATTAAGGTTTCCGAACTTTCATGCTTTGTTGTGTCAGGTGGTCTGACATGCCCGTTATTAAGGACGTCCCTCTTTTTCGCGCGCTATCGCCTTACAACCCTTTCAGGATCAGCACCATGCCCATCTATGGAGTAAGATCTTGCTTTATCGGTAAAAGGCATTAGCAGCATATGAAGCAGGTTGTTCTTTCCTGGTTCACGAAACTGTGCGAGTCCTATCGTCATTTTTTCATGCCCCATCACAGGTTGTGCCCGGTATGTGCCAAAGATGCGGTCCACCAGGGGAAGTTGAATCCGAAATTGCTGTTTGTTTCGCGGATGGTGACGGAATGGTGTACCCGGTGCTGGTCCGGCGTGACAACCAGCAATCGGAGGTACTTGTCGAGCTTTAGCGGCAGCTTGAGGTTGCCGTGGTTGAACATGGCGGTGCCGTTGAGAATGATCTCAAAAAGAATAACCGTGAACACCGTGGGCCCAAGAGCGGCAATGGCGGTCATTTTGATGACCATGCTGATGAGAATTTCAATGGGATGAAACCGCAACCCCGTGGTGACATCAATGTCCATGTCGGCATGATGCATCATGTGCAGCCGCCAGATCAGGGGTACGGTGTGGAACATCACATGCTGGAAATACACCACGAGATCGAGTACCAGGACGCCGATAAGCACGTCAAGCCATTCCGGCAAACTGACCATGTTGAGCAGCCCCCATCCTTTTTCTTGGGACGCCAAGGCCACATGTACACCGATGAAGGGAAAAAGCAGCCGAACGGTAAGGGCACCCACCGCTACCACGCCTAGGTTGCTGAACCATCTTATCGACCGGGACATCATAGACAGCACTCGCCGAGGAGAGAGAAGTTCACCCAAGGCGACAAGTACTAGAATACCAAAAAAAATGTCAGCCGAGTTGTAGCTTCATGTTCCATTATCTTTTCCATTTCCCTAAAGTGTTCTGGTTTTTGCTACGATTAAATCATGTTGATTATCCAGTCGTTTCCATACATGCCCCGGTACGGGTTCGAATTGAAGGTCGCCGGTTATAGTGGTTTTTCTTTTCCCTTTGATGTGTGTTTTTTTCCTTCATGATCATTCTTCTTCTAAATACTCTTTCCAAAGAAGTTTGTGCCAGCATACACTGATAAGGCAACCTTTATGCCAGGCTTTCAACACCCATCGGTGCAGTAGCCATAATCCTGTTTTTTAAGCATAATTTGTTAAAAGTAATTTCTGAGATTTCCTTAGCCCTTCGATAAAGAAGGTCATATATAACCTTGTAATCATATATGACCTTTTCGATGTATTCCGATGATGTGGACCATGTCGGTATCGAAATGGTTGCGGGCCAGTTTTACAGCAAGGTCAACAGCTTGAGGGCCGCCGCTTCAGATGATGCAGGGTTCTGGCCCGTAACCAGCTTGCCGTCCATGATCACAAAAGACGCCCAGTCGTCGCCTTTTTTATACAGGCCGCCCTTGGAGATCAGCATGTCCTCGACCAGGAACGGCACTATCTCGGTCAGGCCAACAGCATGTTCTTCGGTGTTGGTAAAGCTGGTGACTCTCTTGCCGGACACCAGCGATTCACCATCCATGCCTTTGGGGTGCTTGAACACAGCCGGCGCATGGCAGACCGCACCAATCGGGCGTTCGCTGTGTGCGAAGGCTTCAATCAGCTTCACGCTGTCGGCATCCTCGGCCAAATCCCACAGAGGTCCGTGGCCGCCTGGGTAGAATATGGCATCAAAGCCCTTGTCGTTGATCGTGGACAGCACTTGAGTGCTTGCCAGCGCTTTTTGCGCCGCATCGTCACGCTTGAAGCGTTGGGTCGCCGCGGTCTGGGCGTCATCTGTGTCGCTTCCGGGGTCAAGCGGTGGCTGACCGCCCTTGGGCGACGCCAGAACAATGTCGGCACCAGCATCCTTGAAAACGTAGTAGGGAGAGGTGAATTCTTCCAGCCAGAAACCGGTTTTCCGTCCTGTGCTTCCAAGTTTATCGTGGGAGGTGAGTACCATAAGTATTTTCATAAGAATTTCCTTTTTCCTGTAGCCCATCTTTTGATAAGACCTCGTTTATGTTCTAATTTAATTTATTTTGAAGCCGCCTTAAACAATATACAATTACCTGTATATTTTGAATTAAAGATATGCAGACCTTTACACTTTTTCGATCTTTTCGTTTTCGACTTGAAAAGTGGTATGCCCTATGCCAAATTCAACCTTAAGTTTTTCCTGCAATTGAGATATAAATTCATCGTTAAACCCATTTGGCATTATCAGGTGGGCGGTTAATGAGACTTGGGTTGTACTCATTGCCCAAACGTGCAGATCATGAATATTTTCAACCCCGTTTTGAGATGAAAGAAAGGTGTGTACTTCTTCAAGTTTTATGTGTTTTGGTACAGCATCCAACGCCAAATCAATGGAATCTATAAACAAACGCCATGTTCCCCAAAAAATCACTACAATGATGATAAAACTCATTATAGGGTCAATCCATTGGATTCCGGTGAGGTGAATCAATAAGCCGGCAACAACCACACCCATTGAAACCCCTGCATCGGCAGCCATATGAAGAAAAGCGCCTTTTATATTTAAGTCATCCTTTTGCCCCTTCATGAATAACAAGGCTGTAATGGTGTTGATGACCACACCTATTCCGGCAACAATCATTACCAGAGTTCCTGCGACGGGTTCGGGGTTTTTAAATCGACCAACGGCATCCCACCCAATGGCAATAACCGCCCCAAACAGTAAAAGTGCATTCAGGATTGATACCAGAATAGTCGTTTTGCGCAAGCCGTATGTGTATTTCCCTTTTGGTGTTATGGAGGCAAGCCAAATGGCAGCCCATGCAAAAACCAAACTTAAAACATCACTGGTATTGTGACCTGCATCGGCTAAGAGTGCTGATGAGTTGGCTATTAAACCATAAAAAATTTCAACGGCCACAAAGACGATGTTTAATCCTATACCGATTGCAAATGCCTTGCCGTGACCATTTTGTATGGTATATTCGTGCGAATGTGTCATGTTTTTTTTATTTGCCAAGTTTTAAAATCTTTCTTTAAGTTGAATTTTCCCTGTACCTTCTGCATCAGCAACAGGCAGATAGGTATCTGAGTTTTGAAGTAAATTGATGATAACTCTCCCTGTGGATCCGATCGCGCCGGCAACCAATACTCTGTGTTTTTCTCTACATATCCTGCTTCGTAGGACGAATAACAATCTCATTAACATCCACTTCCTCGGGTTGCTCAATCGAATAGAGGATCGCGCGAGCGACCACCTCGGCATCGATGGCGCCTTGATAAATATTTTGAACAATATCAGCGGTTTCTTTGTCATTGATATGCTCAGTTAATTCCGTATCAACGGCACCCGGAGAGATCATTGTCGAGCGAATTTCGCAATTTGACTCCAGCCGGATACCTTCCGAAAGCGCTCTGACCGCAGACTTGGTCGCACAATAGACAGCTCCGGATGGAAACACCTTGATTCCTGCCACCGAGGCGAGATTGACAATGTGCCCTTTTTTTTGTTTGCGCATCACCGGCAAGGCTACAGCGACGGCATAGAGAACACCCTTGATATTGACATCGTCCATCTGGTCCTATTCATCCACCTTCAGGGCACCAAGTGGCGATAACGGCATCAAGCCGGCATTGTTAATCAATACATCAAGGCGGTCATACTTTTGCATAGTTGCTTCAACCAACTCCGTTAACGCTTCCCGCTTGGTAACGTCGGTTACCTACTAAGAAGCCTTGCCACCGGATGCCTCGATCTCCTGTACCAGCTTCTTCAGCCGTTCCTCCCGCCGTGCGGCGAGCATTAAGATGGCTCCCTGGTCGGCAAGAAGTTTGGCGGTTGCTGCGCCGATGCCGCTACTGGCACCGGTGATAATGATAACTTTTGCATAAATCATGAATTTCCTCCTCTATTTTCATATATAACCTCCTTTTTCATGATTTCTACTTTGCATTTTGGCTGTACTTTGACTTTAGCAGGACACCGGCACTGGTTCAGCTGGGTAGGTGTTGTATATCCGTAAATATTCGGCTTAGACTTGGTACGGGTTCGAATTGAAGGTTACCGGTTATAATTGCGCATCAATCACCCCAAGTATAAAAATGTGATGCCTTTTCACGGTAAAAAGCGGATCTAAAAATGGTAACCCGAAATTCGACGATTTCTCTCCTTATGAATCCTGCAATATTGCATTGGCTTTTTCCGGATCATAGTCCCGAAAGATAAGGGGACCTTTTTCAAGCCCTTTTATCCGGGATGTAAAATCCGGCTTTTTAGTTTGATAAAAGATTCCGATGGGGATGGCATCCCCCCATTCCATGGCCAGTTTCATGGCCTGTGTAAAATTGTCAGGTTCTGGATTATCCGCTTCATACACCCTTTTTTTATACCATTCAAAGGTGTTGATTTTGTTGAACGACACACAGGGCTGCATGATATCAATGAGGCTCAAGCCTTTATGGTTCATGGCTTTTTGTATGAGGTCGCTTAAATGGTCCTTGTTGCCGGAAAATCCCCGGGCAACAAATCCTGCACCCAGACTCAGCGCCACAGCAGGTCCGTTGAACGGTTCTGATATGACTCCATCGGGTTGAAGGGCGGTTGTCATGCCAAGCCCTGATGTCGGGGACGCCTGACCCTTTGTCAGGCCGTAGACTTGATTGTTATGCACGATAAGCGTCAGATCGGTATTCCGCCTGATGGCGTGCATGAAATGGTTACCGCCTTCGCCATAGCAATCGCCATCCCCTGAATTCACTATTATTTTCAGATCATGGTTGGCCAGTTTTGCTCCCAGAGCCAGGGGCAGTGCCCTTCCATGAAGACTGTGAAACATATTGCAGTTTAAAAAATGGGGGGTTTTGGCTGCCTGACCGATGCCGGAAATGATCAGAATCTTTTCCGGCGGGATACCCTGTTCAGTCAGGGCATTTTTCATGGCTTCCAGAATCCCGAAATTACCACATCCCGGACACCACTGATTTTTATAGTCTGAGTTAAAATCTTTTAGGGTAACCATATCAATGTTTCTCCTTTTCTTTAACCGCATCCATGATCTCTATCGGATAAAAGGGCCTGCCATCATATTTTAGTATGGCATGGGTGGTTGAAATCCCGGTCTGCTCTTTTAACAGGTGTCCGAACTGGGCACCTGAATTTTGTTCCACTGTAATAATGGTTTTGACCGGGTCTTTTAAATGGGATTCGACAGCTGCGGTGGGGAAGGGCCACAGATCAGTGAATAAAAGGCAACCCACATCCATTCCCTCGTTACGGAGTCCTTCCACTGATTCTTTAATACTGCCCAATGTTGATCCCCACCCCAGCAGCAGTGTTTTTGCTTCGGGGAACAAGACTTGCGGTGCAGACATTTCCCTGATCATATCCGGCAGCTTTGACTTGCGTTTGTTGACCATGGCGTTTCTGTTATCAATATCCTCGGTGATATGGCCGTCTTCCCTGTGTTCATCACTGGATACCACGACTCTGGCAGCACCTGTGCAAGGCAGTGCTCTGGGCGAAACGCCGGAGGGTGTCAACGCATAACGATTATAATTTTTCGGGTCTTTAAGATCTTCATCCCCAACAATAAACCGGTCCATCTTTTTGGGAAAAGTAAAGGGTTGTTCCAGTAAAAAAATGGAATCTGCCAGATATTGATCCATAAGAATAATTGCCGGAACCTGGTATTTTTCAGACAGGGCAAATGCCTTTTGGGTAATTTCAAAAGCTTGTCTGGGGCTTCCCGGTGCAAAGACAAACCGTGGAAAATCATCCTGGGAGGCATGGATGGCAAATAAAAGATCTCCCTGCCCGGTACGGGTCGGCAGGCCTGTGGCAGGGCCTGGCCGCTGAGCATCGACAATGACAATTGGGGTTTCTGTAATGGCTGATAGGCCAAGGCCCTCTGTCATGAGACAAAATCCGCCGCCCGAGGTGGCAGTCATGGCCCGCGCACCGGCAAATGAGGCGCCGATAACCATGTTGACCGCCGCAATTTCATCTTCTGCCTGTTCCACCACAAGGGGAAGGTGGTTTGTCCAACTGGCAAGATGTCCCATGATACTGGTTGCAGGGGACATGGGATAAAATGCCGCAACCCGGCAGTCTGATGCTATGGCACCCAGGGCAATTGCCCGGGAACCATCCATTGCTTGGCCCTTGGGATCAGATGTCTTTAAAAACGGTTGCCGGGAAAAACGAATATCCTTGACCGCATCATATCCCAACCGGGCGGCTTTGATGTTTTTTTCAATAATATCTGCTTTTTTCCCGGCAAACTGTCTGGACAGCAAGTCGTCAATCTTGTCAAAAGAAGCCCCCAGGAGTGACAGGCCAGCAGCGGCGGCAACCGTATTGGCATAGAGAGTGCTGCCGGTTTCTTTGGCAAGGGTAGAAAACTCAACGCTAACCGCCTGTTTGGATGGAGAGTCAAGCGGTACCTCCAGGATAGCAATCCCATCTTCTTGAAGTTCACCCTTATGCAGATCCCAGGTCTCTTTATTAAGGGCGATTAAAAGATCCACCCGGTGATGGGGTGCCTGAACCGGCTTATCACTGATGCGCATCTGAAAAAAACTGTGCCCACCCCGGACCCGGGACTCAAAATCGTTGATCGCCATGATATAAAACCCTGCATCCCGGCATGCCCAGGCCAAAAGGTTTCCAATCGTCTGTATCCCCTGGCCAGCTGCCCCGCCAATTTTAATGGTCATGTCAATGTTCATATCAGTGGTCATGAACTGCTCCTTTTAACAATAATATGGGTTTAATTTGTAAATAATCGCCAAGCAAATGATATATCCGGTCAGAGACTGAATATATGATTCTAAATCAGGACTGGATCAACTTCCTAAGCACAAAGGGCAATATTCCATTATTTCTGTTAGTTTCAGGTTCGGATTCAGCCTTAACTGAATGAGGCTGAATGAGGTGCTATCAATCAAATAATTTAATAGCAGGATTTGAATTTTCTCCCAGCCCGCACTGTCAGTGATCGGTATCTTCAGGTTTCCAAGAAGATAATGATATTTTATATATTGAGCTATTTCTGGTTTTTCCTTCTTAAAATATTTCCATACATCAATCGCAGAAGCGGTTTCGACAAGGGTAGATATTGCATCAATAACATACATTTTTCCATCAACCGTAAATCGGACAGTTCTATCATCAAAGGGGATATCAATAGTTGCCTTCATGCCCTGATGGCCATTCATCCTCGCTCTTCCGGACGGATTCAGTGCCTTACAAATTATTTCTTTTTGCAGGTTGAAATACCCAGCGCAGCATAAGGAGGGCACCATCCGATCAAACCTGTTATCATCGGAATTACCCCCAGATATGCCCAAGGTGTTTTGGGTCCCCAGAAAGCAAGGGAGACTATGACAATGCCGACTGTTATCCTGACGATTCTTTCAATACCACCGATATTCTTCTTCATGACCGTTGCTCTCCTTTTGGTTAGTTTTTAGCGGCCTCGAAATCCTTATTCCGAGCGATTCATTTACCACAGCTTTTTATATACTCATTTTTTGTGCCAGCTTACCAACAGTCAAGGTCGCGTCACCCATCATACGGCTCTGCACCCCCATTATTTCCGGGGTCCTTAGTTATCTGCATTCCTGGGATGTCCGACTGCATTTGACATCTTTGAGTCGTTCGGTATAGCGAGCCCAAAAACCTTTCTTGGTTTTGTCGTCCGCTTTTTCGAACTTGTTCTGACAATCTTTGGAGCAAAAATAGTGTGTCCCTTTCTCATCATCGCTGATAAACTGACATTCGTCAGGATGGACGTTTTTGCCGCAAACCGGATCTAACGTTTGTTGACTTTCATTCATGATAATCCTCCATTGATTGATAGTTTGAACCGCTGATTTTATTTTTTTTCAGGTGTTGTACATTTCTGAGATTTCCTTAGTTCTTCGATAAACAAGGTCATATATGACCTTTTCGATGTATTCCTATGTTATGGGGTTCATCCATAAGGGAGTGGCATAGCTCCAAACCAATTATTTTTCAAAAACAGTAATTATTCCCCAAAAAAATAATGCATCGCATGTCATTTTTTGTTTATTCGTCAAGCGTCTACTGCCGACTGTCATATAAAGAAAAGAGCACAGCCTCTTTTTTTCACCTTAAAAACCCCTGTATGATCCTGTTGACGGCCTGGTCATAATCCAGACCCAGGCTCATTAGTTTCATTAGCTGGTCGTTTGCAATTTTACCAATGGACGCTTCATGGGTCAGTTCGGCATCGGGATGCAGAGCTCTCAGGGCCGGAATGGTCTGGCTCTTTCCATTATCCATAATGATGGCATCACATTCAATATGGCCATAACAGCGGGCCTCTGCCGTTAAGTTGACTTCAAAATCCTGGGAAGAAGTTCCCTTGATCACAGAGCGGGAGACAATATTGGCTCTGCTGTCAACACCGGAAAGCGCCACATCATTTTGTGAAACCGCTGTCTGGTTGTCATCGGTCATTACCCGCTCGGTGATCAGCAATGATGCATCCGGCCCCACAACAGCCTCGTTCTTTCGTTTGGCTTGATCGACGCCTTGGAGCTGGGTCAGCTCCATCTCAGCTTTTGCATTCTCCTCCAAAAAAACCTTTGTTGTCGGATTGAGCGTGCGTTTCCCGGTCCCGCTGCCGATTGCGGTATGTTTTTCCACATACACAACCCGGGCATTTTTTTTGATCACAAATTCGTGGATACCGGAATGACCTTCCGACTCACTGCTGCCGCAATGGATGCCGCAACCAGCAACAATGGTAACATCTGCGTCTTCTCCAATGATAAAGGTGTTGTACACGGTATCATGGAGTCCGGCCTGGGAAAGGATCACCGGAATGTGAACCGACTCGTTTTTTGTACCCGGTGCAATCTCCACAACAATTCCGCTTTTTTCTTCATGGGTGCGGATGTCGATATTTGCAGAGACTTCCCTACCGAGCAGTTTCCCGTTTTTGCGTATGTTATAGGCCCCTTTCGGAATCTCTTCCAATCCAGCCACTTCCTTTAAGAGCTGTTTATCGATAGCATTCAGCATTGTTTTCCTCCCGGCATAAATCATTTAATGTACAGACGCTATGATCATCCAGCATCACTTTGGCACCGTCGATATCGCCGGAATAGGCGATTTTTCCGCCTTCAATCAGCAGAAGGGTATCTGCTGCCTCAAGAAACGCCCTGTTGTGGCTGACCACAATGGTGGTGGCGTTGTTTTTCCGGTTCTCCCGGCGGATGAGATCCACCATGGGCTGGATAGTCCACAGATCAATACCCGTATCCGGTTCGTCATAGATCGCCAGTTTTGGACTTCTTGCAATAATGGTGGCCATCTCAATTTTTTTGATCTCTCCCCCCGAGAGTTTTGCATCCACGGGCTTGTCAAGAAAATCCATTGAACAGATCCCCACCCGGGATATAATTCTGGATAGTGTATCTTCATCGTCTTGTCCCGATGCAATGGCCAGCAGATCCCGGAAGGTGGTGCCCTTGAACCGGGCTGGATTCTGAAAACCATAGGCTATACCGGCCCTGGAGCGCTCATCAATGGCCATGCCGGTGATATCTTCATCCATGAACCGGATCATGCCCCGGTTGGGTGTATGAATCCCCATGATCAGCTTGGCCAAAGTGGACTTTCCCGAACCATTGGGACCAGTAATCGCATAAATCTTGCCCGATTCAAATGTAAAACTGATATCGCTTATAATCGACCGGACCGCAATGGTATCCGCCCCGTTCTCTGTTTCAGGCACTTCAAATGAAAGATTCAGTAGTTCCAGCATAATCTGTTTCCTCCTTTTTCCCTGTTGGATTAGGTCTGTGGGATTCATATAGCCATTTATTCATAAAATGCAGGACACTGTATATATGGTAATTCACCCATTTCTGCATACAAAATCATGTAGGCGTTCTTTTTTTTATCCAGAAACGTTGATTGGACATGGGTTGTACATATTTTTTTTTTCATAAATGGGTAAAAACCCACATTTACGCTTCAGTCTTTTTGTCCTTTAATGCAACTATCACTAACAACGTAAATAAAAGGAGAAAAATTTTATGCCGACACAAAAACAAATTTTCAAATGCGAAGCATGTGGTAACATCATTGAGGTAGTTCATGGAGGAGACGGAGACCTGGTCTGCTGTGGTCAAAACATGACACTTTTTCAGGAAAAGACTGCTGATGAAGGTAAAGAAAAGCATGTTCCCGTCATTGAAGTCCTTGACAGCGGAATCAAGGTAAAAGTCGGAAGTAATCCACACCCCATGGAAGAAAAACATTTTATTGAATGGATCGAACTGATTGACAGCGACAAAACATATCGCCACTATCTGAAACCGGGCCAGTCTCCGGAAACCACTTTTGAAACCCGCAACAAAGGGGTGACCGCCCGGGAATATTGTAGCATTCATGGGCTATGGAAATCCTGATTTTGATATAACATACATGGCAGTCTCTACCTGGCAAAACGAAGAACGAACAAAAAACGAAGAGCGAAAAAGCGCTTGCTGGCAAAAACCAGCACCTGCTCTTTTGTATAAAATACATGGCTGCACCCCCCAGTCACAACCAAAAACGAAACCCTAATTATTACAGAATTTTAGACAAAGTCTTATATAAAGACTTAGTCTATCAGAAAGAGCTGTATCAGCTCTTTCTGATAAAATTAAATCAAAAAAAGGAGTTTGCTTTATATGTTTTATTCAGGCCATTTTTCATTTGATGAACTTAGAGATAAAGACCGAGAACGACACGGATATTTTACCTGTGTTGTCAATGCTGGCAGTCCAGAGCTTGCTCTGTTGAAATTCAGAGATCGGATCCGGTTGATCAAAGAAGACAGGAAAGGTTCACTTTTTGAAGATATCAGATCAATCTACGTTGAAGATATCGTCGAAATCTCAGCCCTTCCTGAGGAGGCTATTGTAACACGGTTTCAATCTTCTGAGGACCCATTTCCCAATTCGGAAAGTTGTGCATTGCCAACCTCGGATACAGTCATTATTAAGGCGTATCAATGGATTCCCGGAATAGAAGCACCTGAGGACATCGGCAACTTAACAGACAGTAACGGCTACAAGACAGCGGTTCCGTTCCTCAAGTTTTAATAGATCTATAACAAGCAGAGGAACAGGATAAACACATTGGCGTGCAGCCGAGAACCTTGCAGACAGAGACACGCTGGAATAACAGTACTGAAGACCGCTTCGGTATGCTTGGTAATATACGATTAAACGCCTTGCCAGTATCCTTTATCGTCTTTGACCTTTTGACATGACGCGCATATCGGCAGCATTCCGGTTAACTGTCTAATGTCTGCGAGAACATTTTGAAGCTCTTTGTTTTTTTTATAAGTTCTGCGGTATACTGTTTTCTTTCTTCATCAGCACACTTACGTTCTGTGATATCCTGCACCGTCCCGTCCCGGCCATGTATATTGGTCTATTCTCACTATCAAAAACCACTTCACCCAATGTCCTGACATTTCGTATTGTGCCATCAGGCCTGTTGATACGAAAATCCAAGACGCCGGACTGTTCTCCTGTGGCGCTTGCGGCAAACAAATCCTGGATCGACTGTCGGTCATCAAGATGTATCAATCCTAAAACAGATGCTAAACTCGGGGTGAATGTTTCCGGTGAAACCCCATGGAGACGATACAACTCATCTGACCATTGCATGGCGCCTGACAGCTCTGAGAAATCACCGCATCAATGGCCTTGTGATTCTTACTGGCAAACAAGACACTCCTGCCCCATGCCGGGCCTGGACAAAAAAGAAATCCCGCCATTATCAGTCGATAATAAAACGGGGCCAGCCCGATCGGACACACATTCTTTAAAAGTCAACCGGATGAGGCGCATTCCCCAAATGCTTGATACTGCGCCCCCCACCAATAAAACCACATCAATTCTCCAAAAAAAACATTTTTAAAAAATCCTTGACAGACATGTTGCGTGTAATATATCACATACATTAAGTTCTGTTGAAAAATTAAATGGCCTTCACGTACCCATCAAACGTACCCACATGTTTCATGGGAGTATCCCTGAACATAAGGGAACTGCGTTGGTAAGCCTGAAACCGGCAAGGAAAGCCCATGCTTAACTTTACGCCCTTAAATCAACCAGAGTCCCTTTCTAAAATGGCTTACACTGCCATCCGGCCCGCCATTCTATCCGGTGAAATAAAAATCAACGAAACGCACAAAGAAGTTCTGATTGCGAAAAACCTGAGAATTTCCAGAACGCCGCTGCGGAAAGCCCTAGGAAGTCCTCATGCCTTCTTCTCACAGGGAGAAAATGCCATAAAGGCCATGATGCTTAAGTTTTTTGTCAAACATTGACCATCCATCAATGGATCAACCCAGAAAAAGGATACACAATGGATCAAGCGCAAAAGGGGTCGTTTTTCTTATATGTGATATATTAAATTTAAAACAATAAATATTTGAATGAATTGCCGTCGACGTTACCATCTGTCATGATCATTGAATGTATTCATCAAAAAACCCCAAAAAATATAACACCATCAATGGAGCATTGTTATGAAACCTTCCATAAAATATTTATCACAAGAAGAAATCCGTTATCTCCATAACCAGTCCCTTTTAATGCTCAGTGAAATCGGCATGAAAATGCCCCATGAAGAGACATTGACGCTTTTAAAACGTGCCGGGGCCGAGATCGTGGATGGAAATATCGTGAAAATCCCGGAAACCATGGTTACCTCAGCCCTTTCCAGCGTTCCCAAAAGAGACGATGTGGTACTTTATGCCCGGGATGCTGCCAAGGATATCCATTTTAACACCCATGATCCCAGTCTTGCCTGCATGACCATGGCCGTGAATGTCATGGACCCCCATACCCGATTAAAACGGCCTGCCACCAATGAGGATCTCGCAGTCCTTACCCGCATGGCCGATCAGCTTGAGAATGTGGGCGTAAACGGTGGGTTGGTAACCCCCCAGGAGGTTCCCGGTGCCTACAACGACTGGTATACCTGGGCCACCACCATCAAAAATACCACAAAGCCCATCACCGGTGGCATGTTCGGCGCACGGTGCGTTCAAGATGCAGCGAAAATGGCATCCATTGCTGTGGGTGGAGACGCTGAATTTCGCAAACGCCCCTTTATATCCGGCTGGGTACTTACCCTGCCCCCCTTTGGTCTCAGCTCCGAAACCATTGATTCCCTTGTGGAAATGAACAAGTGGAATATCCCGGCCATCGTCAGTTCCGGCCCCATCCTGGGCACATCTTCTCCCGTCACCATTGCAGGCACCATTGCCCAGGCCCATGCGGAAATCCTGGCATGCATCGTGGTCTCCCAGCTTGTCAATCCGGGTTCTCCCGTCATCTATACCAGCTTTGCCCGGGGCATTGACATGAAAACCGGCAACATCTCCATGGCCTGTCCGGAATTTGGCATTCTCAAGGTGGGCATGTCCCAGATGGGCCGCTCTCTTGATCTTCCCATTCGCATGCCGTCACTACTGCGGGATGCAAAAGTACTGGATGCCCAGGCCGGATTTGAAACAGGCATGATCGGCACCATGGGAGGTATGAGCGCGGATCTGCTGGATGCCATGCAGCTGGATATGGACATGGTGGTGGATTTTGCCGATCTTATTTTCTGTGATGAGTGCATGGCCGGCATCAAGCGAGTGGCAAAAGAACTGGTGGTAGATACCGCAACCATTGCCATGGATGTCATGAAAGATGTCGGACCCGGCGGCAATTTTCTGGCGCAGCCCCATACCTTCCAGAATTTCAAAAAAGAGCTGTGGCTTCCCGGACTGCTGGAACGACGAAACTGGGATTTGTGGGAAAAGGACGGTGGCAAAGATATTTACACCGTTGCTCATGAGCGGATGCTGGATATGATCAAAACAACGCCTGAAAATCGCCTTTCATCATCATCTGAACAAAAGATTGATGCCATCGTTGAGCAGGCCCAGGCTTGAAAGCCATACAATCAGAAAGAATTATTAAATGAAAGAACAGGAGGTAACAGTGGCAAACGAACAAGAAACAAAAAAAACGGGCATTGACTGGCCTGTGTTTGGATGGAGTGGTGGCATCGTGCTGGCATTTGTTGTGGCAGCCCTTGTGAACATTGATTTTGTATCGGGAATGGTAAACAAATCCTTTGGATTTTCATGTAAATATTTCGGTGCCTACTGGCAGGTACTGTTACTGCTGACCTTTTTGATCAGCGTTGTGCTGGCATGCTCCAAATACGGCAGCATCAAACTGGGAAACGTGGACGAACCGGAAATGAGCACCTTTCGCTGGATCGCCATCATCATGTGTACACTGCTTGCCGGCGGTGGGGTGTTCTGGTCGGCTGCCGAACCTATGTATCATTTTACCTCCACGCCACCGTTGTTCCAGGGCATTGAATCGGCCACAAAGGCTGCGGTGGCACCGGCCCTGGCCCAGAGCTATCTGCACTGGGGCTTTCTTGCCTGGGCCATTCTGGGAACCTTAAGCGCCGTTGTATTGATGTACAGTCACTACCATAAAGGGGTGGAATTAAAACCCCGTGCACTGTTGTATCCCCTTTTCGGTGAAAAAATCATGCACAACTGGCTGGGTGTGGCCGTTGATGCGGCATCTATTATTGCCGTGGCAGCAGGTACCATTGGTCCCATTGGGTTTCTGGGCCTCCAGTTGAGCTTCTCCCTTCAGCAACTTTTTGGTATTCCCGATGTCTACTTCACCCAGCTTTGCATAATCATTGGCCTTGTGATCATCTACACCATTTCAGCTGTCAGCGGGCTCCACAAGGGTATTCAAATATTAAGCCGGTTCAACGTCATCCTCACCATTGCCCTCATCGCCATTATCCTGGTTCTTGGACCTGGCGGGTTCATCATTGACTCCTTTCTCACGGGGTTTGGTACCTACATCAAAGAATTTCCCCTGTTGACCCTTTACCGTGGCGACACAGGGTGGCTTGGCTGGTGGACGGTTTTTTTCTGGGGATGGTTCCTCGGCTATGGTCCCATGATGGCCGTGTTCATCTCCCGCATTTCACGGGGACGTTCCATCCGTGAAATCGTAATGGCCGTTGGTGTCATTGCACCCATTGTCACCAATTTCTGGTTTTCCGTCCTGGGCGGCTCCGGCATCTTTTATGAGCTGGCCAATCCCGGCTCTGTGTCCAAGGCCCTCACCGATGCAGGACTGCCGGCAGCGTTGCTTGCCATTGTCCAGCAATTGCCGTTGTCCTTTATCATGGTACCGGCATTTTTAGTGCTCATCATCATATTTCTCACCACCACCGGCGATTCCATGGCGTTGACCATCTCCATTGCTGTAACGGGTGAAGATGATCCCCCAACGGGCATGCGGGTTTTCTGGGCTGTGATGATGGGGGCGGTGGCTGCCGTGCTGCTGGCCATTGGTCAGGGGGGTATCTCCGCGCTACAGTCCTTTATCGTGGTAACGGCAGTACCGGTTGGTTTTATCCTTCTGCCCAGCCTGTGGCTGGGACCCCAGGTGGCGGCAAAGCTGTATAAAGAACAATTCCCCACGGGAAAATAAGATATTGCGTTAACAACGCGTTAAAAAGGCCATGTCACCCTGGAGGTGTCATGGCCTTTTTTGTTCAAAAACGAAAAAGGATCCCCTATGATGTCCTGACACCGGGGCAGCTCAATAAATATCTCAATGCGGACTGGTAAGAAGGAGGGCATGACAATGTATACCAATAAACCTGAAAAAAACTCCGGGAGGGTTGATATGAATATCAATGCAAGCCTCCGGACACGCCGCCGTATAGGAAAACGGGCACAGCTCTGTGCCTGGGGTGGAACTTATTTAGTTGGTTCGTCTGATTTCTTTTTGTTCATCCGAAAACCAACCGCCAAAGTAAACAGGTAAACGATCAAGAAAAGAGCCGTCACCGAAATTCCCTGAACCCCGTATCCATTGACCGGAAGGGGTAAAGCATACGCCATGCCCTGCTTTGCCATCAAAACCCCCTCATCCAGAACCCCGTTGAGCCAGGCCATAACCAAAAAAATAGGCAACAGATACACCATAACATACCGGGCATAATGATGGGCCAGATAAAAATTATAATCATCGTTCAATTCATCATCCGTGGCTTTGTACATGGCACTGCGTTGGTAATGATTTTCCAGTAGTTGCAAATCCTTCTGGCGCTCTCTTTTTTGTGAAAATGTTTCCTGAAAAGCAGATGTTTTCTCTTCCACCCGCAGTTTCTTTCGCAATGTAAAGGACAATAAAGCAGTAAGAACAGCCACCAGTCCCACCTGCAGGGCAACAGGTATTCCCAATGCATCCATGGGGGCCATGATCAGCAGCGTCATTATATTCACGACCCTGCTGACCAGGGGCTCTAAGATTGAGAAATAAAGAAAATCTAAGCAATAACTAAGGTAATTCATGGCAAATTCTGGTCAGTCAAATAATGGAAAAAGTAAGCATCGTCTTTTTGTACCTGAAATTGATAAGGTGCAGCCAGCGGAATTGATCAGCGCATGAACCAGAGCAGACCGGTGTATTTCAGACAGGTCAAAATCAGGGCAAAGGCCAGCAATCTTTTCAGGAAAATTTCCGGCAGCATTTTTTGAATTTTAGGCCCCACAATGCCGCCGCACATGGCACCTGCGGCAATCAAGGCTGCCATGATCCAGTCAGGCTGATACCCCATCATCACATATTTGGCGATCCCCCCCACTGAAGTGGAAAAACCACCCGCCAGAGCGATGGGGACGGCCAGATACATGGGATACCCCACCAATGTGGTCATGAAAGGCATAAACATGAAACCGCCTCCCACGCCAAAAGAAGAGGCTATAATGCCCATGACCATACCGCCGACCAGCATCATGGCCGGTTTGGCCACAAAGGTTTCTCCCCAGAACCGCATATTGAATTGAACGGGATGAAACTTGTCAAATTCAATGGAACCCAACTGCACGGCTTTCCCTGAGGCTTTGGCCTCTTTGATGGCGGCGTTGAACTTATCCACGATGGCCTTCATCGCCTTTTTCTTTTCAATGGAACTTGGCAGGGATTCGGTAAAGAGTTTCACGCCGATAACCAGGCAGATAATACCCAGATAAAATTTAAAGGCGGCAAGATTCAGGTATTTGGCGGATAAGGGAGGACCGATAAAAAAGGCACCGATGATAATACCGATGGAAAAGGGAATGGCCACCGGGTATGCAAACCGTTTTTCTTTAAAATAACTGATCAGACCGCTGATGGGGGAGCACAGGGTCAAAAACAGGTTGGTGGGTTTGATGGTATTGCCGGCGTTGACACCAATGGGACCCTTTGTGCCGATGGCGGTAATTTGAAAAGCTGCCGTAAACAGACCACCGGCGGCCCCCATGATGACAAAAAGAACCCCGATGAGAAACGCTCCCACAAACACGATTAAAGGATTCATGTATACATTGGCGATCTTAAAAAAATAACCGGATTTTTCAATGGTAAAAGTCTCTACTTTGGTGCCGTTGACATAGACCGCCATGGCCGTATCCGGTGCAATATTCTTATAGGGAGCCATGGTGACGCTGAAATCACCGGTGGTCTTATCCAGGGTGAGGCGGACGCCATTGTTCCACTGTTCTGGCTGTTTATCATAATCGGTCAGCACCATACGGGCATTACCTCCGCCCTTGGCGGTCTCTTTGTCGATGGTATTGATGCCGAATTTTTTTTCATGGGAAAAGAGCAGCATTTTCCACTGCATCTCATCTTGAATGGGAGCAAGCCACCCTTTTATTTCAGAAGGGATTTCTTTCCATGTTTTGAGCTTATTGACCTTCACATTGTATTTAAAGGGAGAAAAGGCAAAAATTCCAGAGGTTTGCCCTTGGGGGACTTCAATGGACGTTGCCAGTTTTTCTGGAATATTGGTGACAATGTAATAGTTCGGTGGAATCGCAGTGGCCCCAAAGGCATCTTTGCCATCCTTACCGTCATGCAGGCGTGTTCGTTCTTTGGACCCGGGGGAATCCTTTGCAGAGAAAAATTTTTCCGTGGCAATCACCACGAAAACATCTTGGCCGGGATTAATTTTACCTTTTACGGTAATGGGTTCGCCCGCCTTGATTTTCGCACTGGACAGTGTCGCTTCCAAGGCCTGTGCGTGAAAAGCAACCGCCAACAAAAAACATAAAATTACGCCGGTGTATCGAGGTACTTTCTTGATCATCATTTCTCCTTTTGCATTTTTTTCAGCATTTTCCAGGCCAGAAAAATGGGGGAACTGTTCTCTCATTTTTCCGGAGATAGAACAAATCGGTATACAACCGCCCTGTTCCCCCGGATCGGCATTTTAGTTCTGAGCAATTTCTCTAAACTCAAGCAAGCTATAAGCAAATAAAATGCCAATATCTATCCAGATATTGCTTAAAAAACATTGAAAAGAAGAATAATTGTTTTTGTTATTTATTTCAGATATTTATTAAACGGCAACAACTTTTTTCAATGCAAATCAAGAGTTCTCCCACAACACATAACACATCCTGATCGTAAAGAGAGCTTCCGCTTCCGCAATATTTTTCATGCAAAAATTGAAACGAAAATTAAATATTTTTAATAATATAAATTTGTTACCGCTAAGTGCCAAAAAAACAATTCTTATGCATCATTTTCACTGCGCTTTGATACAACTGCCATGGGTAGACCTCATTGGAAACGTGTTCGCACCTTTCGGCATAATGGCAAATTCGTGTACCGGCCCCTAATTATAACCGCCGGGCATTCCGGGAAGCATTTGTAAACGCCCTGGTGCATCGGGATTTCAGCCGCCTGGGGGCCGTGCATATCAGGCTGGACAATGACGGTTTAACCATCAGCAATCCCGGTGGATTTGTGGATGGGGTGACATTGGATAATCTGCTGGTGGCCGATCCGCGCTCAAGAAATCCGTTGCTGTCTGATATCATTAAACGCATTGGATTGGCAGAACGCACCGGCAGAGGCATTGATCGTATCTATGAAGGGATGCTCCGGTATGGTCGCCCGGCACCGGATTACGCCATGTCCAATGCCTTCACCGTGTCGGTCCAACTGTTAAATACGGCGCCGGATCTTGATTTTTTAAATTGGATCGGGCAATGATGTCTGAAAGGATGGTTTTCATACTATATGATCCTATTTCCCGAATCCGCAGACGGGAAATCTGCAGTTTTTACAGTTTGAGCAATAACCGCCATGGCCCATACCGGCAACGGTGGTTCGGTCCACGTCTTCCCCTGCCAGAAGCCGTGGCACAATGAGATCAAAAATGCTGGCCCTGTGGTACATGACGCAGCCGGGAAGACCGATGACGGGAATTTTATCAAGAAAGGAAAGCATGAACATGGCCCCGGGAAGCACCGGAGCACCATAGGTGACCACACGACCACCGGCGGCACGGATGGAGCCCGGGGTCTGATCATCTGGATCCACGGACATGCCACCGGTGAGGGCGATCATCTGGGCACCATCATTCACCAGCGAGTGGATGGCCTTAACAGTCATGTCACGATCATCTGATACCAGGATTTCACGAAACACATGACTTCCCAGATCTTTAAATTTTTTCTTTACCACCGGGCCGAATTTGTCTTGTATCCTGCCATTGAACACCTCGCTGCCGGTGACAATCATTCCCACCTTCAGGGGGGCAAAGGGTTTTATTTCGACGATGGGAAAATGGGCTCGGCAGATCTCTTCCACAGCCGCTATTTTCTCTTCTTTAATGGAGAGGGGAATAATGCGGGTGCCAGCCAGGTCCTGTTCTTTTTCAACGGTCTGGAGGGTGTGGAGGGTGGCAAACATGATTTCATCAATGGCATTGATTTTCTCAAGGGCATCAACGTTGATTTTTAAAAGCCCTTTATGTTTTGCTATAAAAGCAACCTTGCCTTCCACCGGGGTCGTTAATTCAATACCCTGACCGCAGGCTGCCGATGCAATGCGCACGGCCGCATCATTTTCGTGGACTCTGCCCTTGAAATCAGACACATAGATATGTCGTTTCCCTATATCCAGCAGACGGGGGATATCTGCCTCCGTAATAACATGGCCCTTTTTAAAGGCAGGGCCTTTGAATAGATCAGGAACAATTTCCGTGATGTCGTGGCACAGAATCATTCCAACGGCCTGTTCAACGGGAATACTTTTCATTTGATATTTTTCCTCATGGGTTTGATGGATGTCTCCGGAAGGGGTAAGAGAAAATTAAGGTTACCGTGAAAGGGATGAGAGTTTGTGGCTGACAGCTGCTTTGCTTTGGTCCAGATGATCTGAAAGCAGTGTCAATGTGGTGGCTGTATCTCCGGCCTTAACGGCGGCTAAAATTTTTTCATGCTCCAGCACCACCTCGGTCATACGGCCCTCAACAGAAAGGGCGTAGCTGCCCATGATATGAAGGATGTCTCTGATATTGTCCATGATGGAAACCAGACGTTTATTGCCCGTTAGTCGGGCAAAGGCCATGTGAAATGCGCGATCCATTTCCATGAATCGATTAATGTCACCGGATTCCATGGCAATGCGGTGCTGTTTCTCAACACATTGCTCTATTTCTGCCAGATCTGCGGATTCAAATTGGATACAAACCTTTTTAAACGCATGGGTTTCAATGATATGGCGAAGTTCAAATATTTCGTTAACATCCTCTTCTTTGAAGCTGTTCACCACCACTCCCTTGCGGGGTAAGAACTCAATAAGCCCCTGGGAAGAAAGCTCCAATAGGGCCTCCCTGACCGGCGTTCGGGAAATCCCCAATTGCTGGGCTAAATTCTTTTCATTATAGATAGTTCCGCTGGTAAGGGTGTTGGATAAAATTGAGTCACGAAGGGCATTATATGCCATTTTTGCCAGTGGTTCCGGTTTATTTAATTCACTTAATTCCATGTTACTCCTGATTCTTTGTATTATTTATATGATATATTGCACGTAATCACAAATAGTGTCAAGAAATAAGCCTTTCTGCTTGTCACCAAGGGAGGCACTTTTAGTGTTGTAAATTCTATGTTCTCAAATGACAAGGGCAATCTGTCACAAAAAAACAGAAGATCGAAAATGGCATTATGCCGCCCCTCCCCCGACGGGCAATGCTCCCGGACCGGAACTGTAGACAGCTCGATTGTCCGGTTCCTATTGCCCATCGGGGGAGGGGCTCTGCTGAGGTAGACCTGAAGGCTATCTTTTCATATAACCCACATGGCTGTAACCACCAGCCACAACGAACAATGAAACTCTTATCATTGCAGTGTTTTAGACGGCGTTTCATATAAAAAAAACTGTAAAAAGCAATTAAAAATACTTGACATGCTTTATTGCGCATGTAATATATCACATTAAACATGCTAAAAAAAGGACATGAAAAAATGGGACTGACTGAATTAGAGGGATTGTCAGAGTTAAAAAAACCAGTACCCCTGGCAAAGATGGCTTACGATGCCCTTCGCAGCTCCATACTAACCAACCACTTGACATCCGATGTCGTGTACAATGAGAAGGGACTTGCCGAGCAGCTTGGTATTTCACGAACGCCGGTCAGGGAGGCCCTGCTGGAACTTTCTTCCCAGGGACTGGTTTCTTTTCTACCCCGAAAAGGGGTGGTGGTGAATAAGTTTACCCGGAAAGACATTGAAGAAATTTTTGAACTTCGTTATGTCATTGAGATGGCATCGGTGAAGAAAATATGCCTTACCTGGTCCGCCGATGATCTTTCCTGCCTTGCGCAATGCCTTAAAAATCAGAAACAGCTTTTAACCCAGGGGGAAAATCCCATTGCCTTCATGGATATAGATCGGGACTTTCACGTGGGCATCAGCCGATTGACCAGAAATGGGCGCTTGGTGGCAATCATTCAGAATATCAGAGATATTTTGCAACTCATGGGAATTCGAGCCCTTACAGCCCGGGGACGAATGAAGGAAGTCATCGTTGAACATTCCAATATCCTTGAGGCCATAAAAAAACGAGATGTAGAGGAGGCACTTTTGCACATGGCTGTCCACCTAGACCAGAGCAAATCTGCCGTTAAAACAATAAAATCAAAACAATAAAGGAAAGTTATCATGGCAAAACCGGAAATAGAGTTTATTGATTACGACACCGAATATGAGTGGAGACTTGTGGAAGGCGACACACTGGGAATCAAGGAGAAAATTTTAAGTCTTGACCCTGAAACCGGTGATTATACCCGCATGCTTAAATTTCCTCCGGGCATTGAGACCTCGGAAACCCTGGTCCACGAATTCTGGGAAGAGGTACTGCTCATTGAAGGGTCCCTCACCGACATCGCCAAGAAAGAGACCTATCTACCGGGATACTATGCCTGTCGTCCTCCGGGAATGCTCCATGGACCCTACAAAATCCCCAACGGCTGCGTCACATTTGAAATCAGGTATCATAAAAAATAGGTCTGATTTTTTGCTTGTATCCGGGCGATTTTCAATGGACATGGAAATCACCGGACAGCGATTTTGCAGTCCACCGGGCTGGGTACGGTGGCTATAACGCTTTTTTACGGGGAGGAAATGAACATTGGAGATAGATCTTACACTGGAAACGAAAGAAGGCGCCAGGCCATTGCGATTCAGTTATACCAAAATGGTCAATGCCGGTTTCACAGGAAAAAATCAGGAAGAGGTACGACACCATTTAACGGAGCTTGCAGAAAAAGGCATTGAAGTCCCGGACAGCACCCCGACACTGTATCCGGTGGTGACACGTGCGCTGTCCACGGATTCCGCTATGGAGGTGTTTGGTGATGAAACCTCAGGCGAACTTGAATATGTGTTGTTCATCAAAAATGAATCTGAAGTCTACGTGGGGGTGGGAAGTGATCACACCGACCGAAATCTGGAAGAATTTCATATTCCCAGGTCCAAACAGATCTGCCCCAATATCACTTCCAAAACCGTGTGGCCCCTGGATGAAATTAAAGATCATTGGGACACCCTGACCATGCGGTGCTCGGTTGTCAAGGATGGAAAAACCACGCTTTATCAGGAAGGTGAACTGGGGCTTTTGCTCAATCCTTCCGAATTGATAACCTTTGTTAAAGAAAAAATAGAAGGCCCTCTGGACGGCACAGTGATTTATTCGGGTACCTTTAAAATGCTCACCGATGAGTTTATCTTTGCAGATAATTTTTCAGGGGAGCTGATGGACAACAAATCAAATCGCAGGATTGAATTTTCCTACGATGTGCTGCCCCTTGATTACATGGAAATTTAATGGATAAATAGAAGGTGCCCATGCGTCGTAAGTTCTCACTTTTCATACTGCATATATTATTTTGATTTATGATAACATCAGGTATGTAGTGACAAATTGAAAAACTTATCAATGACGAGAGAGGAAAAAAAATGAAAATTGCCTCAATTCAGATGTCGGTGATTGAAGGGGACAAGGCGGCAACCATTGAAAAGGCGACAGCCAAGATTCAAAACTGTGCCGATGCCGACCTGATCATGCTGCCGGAGATGTGGAATCTGGGATTCTTAAGCTTTGACAGCTATGCAACGGAAGCCGAAAAAAAAGACGGCCCCACACTGACCATGCTTCGCACCATGGCAGAAAAAACCAATTCCTGGATTCATTCCGGTAGTTTTGTGGAAAAAGAAGGAGCGCATCTTTTCAACTCCAGCTATCTGATTTCTCCCAAAGGAGATATAGCTGGCAGTTATCGTAAAATTCATCTGTTTGGATTCAATTCAAAAGAAACCCAGATTTTAACCCCCGGAAATGCCGTTTCCGTGGTGGATACTCCCCTTGGGAAAATCGGCATGGCCACCTGCTTTGATCTGCGATTTCCCGAACTGTTTCGACAAATGGTGGACAAAGGCGCAGAACTTTTCCTGGTGTGTTCGGCATGGCCCTATCCGAGACTGGAAGCCTGGCAGATGCTGAATCGAGTACGGGCCCTGGAAAATCAGTGTTTTCTGGTCTCCTCCAATGCCGTGGGCATGAACCAGGGGGGGCAATTTGTGGGCCACAGCATGGTGGTGGATCCCTGGGGTATTGTCATGGCCGGTGGCGGAGACGAAGAAACCGTTGTCCTCACTGAGATTGATATTAAAAAGGTTGCCGCAGCCAGAGAAACTTTTCCCGGTCTTGCCGGCAGGGTGGACTGGCTCAACTTATGCAAAAACACGGCTTGATTTGGCAACTTTTTTGGGGGGATCCAACGGACCCCACTGACAAACGAACGAAATGACTGAGCAGAATTAAAACCCAAATTCAACCAAATCTGGACAAGCCAGAACCAGAAGCGTTTTCTGATTCTTTCGTTAAAATAGCACAAATTCAGAAATAAGAATCTAATTACAAGGATATGAATAATGGCAAATTTAGGAATTGATTTTTGTGGTGTTCACTTTAAAAATCCCGTGGCGGCTGCATCTGCAGAACCCACATTGAACGCTGCAAACATGAAAAAATGTATTGATGCCGGTGCCGGCTCCGTCATTGCAAAGACCATGACCGACTCCCCGGACATGCGCGAGCTCACCACCCGGGCCAAATGGCGATTCCTCAACGAAAAACACGAGGTGTGCCGTGGAAAAGTCCCCCGGGCCTTCAGCCTGTACAGTCGAAGCGGTCTTGCCCTGGAAACCCCCAAGGAGTTCATGAAGGAGATCCGGGAGACGGTGAAATACGCTGACCAGAACGGTGCCGTGGTCATCGGCAGCATCGGCTCCACCGAGATAGATGGATGGGTGGATCTGGGCAAACAGATGGAAGACGGCGGGGTACCCCTCATTGAATTGAACTTTGGCTGCCCCCATCCCAAACTGATGCCCGGAGTTCGCACCGGCATGAACGTGGGACAGGATTTTAACTATGCCTGCGAGATCACCAATGCCGTTGCCAGTGCCGTAAAGGTTCCCATCATCATAAAAGTCACCCCCCAGGTCACCGATCTGGTTCAGTTTTCCGGCATGCTCAAGGACGCCGGTGCCGGTGCCGTTACCCTGACCAACCGGTTCATCGGTTTTGTACCGGACATTGAAACGGGAAAGCCCCTGATCTACGGCAAGGCTGGCATTGGCGGGCCATGGGTGAAACCCCTGACCCTGCGATGGATCAACGAGGTGCGCACCGCATTCGGCAACGATCTGCCCATCACCGGCACCAACGGCGCTTACGACTGGCGCGACATTGTCATGTTCATCATGAGCGGTGCCAGTGTGGTTCAGATCTGTTCCGCCGTCATGTGCTATGGATATGAGTGGCTGGGCAAACAGGTTGCAGGCCTTGAAAAATTCATGGACGAAAAGGGCTACGCCACCATTGATGACATGCTGGGCATTGCCACGGACGCTGCCATCGAGTATTCCCAGATGCCCGCAGAAAAAGCCCATGTCAATGAAGAGCTCTGCAAGGATTGCGGCATGTGCCTCAAGGCCTGCTTTTCCGATGCCATGCAGCAGGGCGACGGTCATGTATATGTGAAGCAGGAAAATTGTGTGGGATGCGGCGGATGTCTGTCCGTGTGCCCTGTGGACGGTGTCATAGAAATTTCTCCCAACAAGTAAGGCACTGCAGACCTGCCCGTAACGGTTCATATTTGAATTTGCACAGATGATGAGGAGGATAGTGTGGAAAACAGAGAAACAAGGTTAATATCAGGAAAGGGCCAGTATGCCGATGACCTTGATTTTCCCGGCATGGCCCATCTGGTGTTTGTGGGAAGTCCCCATGGCCATGCCGTGATTAAACGGCTGGCAGTGGACAAGGCGCTCAAGGTTCCCGGTGTGCTCACCGTGATTACCGGCGAAGAGATAGTAAAACACACCAACCCGCTGCCGGTGCAGGCCAATTTCAAAAGCAAGGGATGGACCTGGAAATTGGCCCATGTTTATGCCATGCCCAAGGATAAGGTCCGCTGGTATGGAGAACCTGTGGCCGCTGTGGTGGCAGAAGATGAAAAAACAGCCCGGAAAGCGGCGGACCTCGTGGAAGTTGAATATGAGCCCCTGGCAGTGGCGGGAAATGCCCTGGAGGCTCTGGAACCCGATGCACCCAAGCTTTACGATGACTGGGAAGACAACAAACAGGTACATCTGAAGTTTGATTTTGGAGACCCGGAAGCTGCCTTTAAAGAAGCCGATCAGGTGATGCATATAAAAACACGGGAAGGACGGGTCACCGGTCTTCCCATTGAGGGCCGGGGGTGTGTGGCCCATTATAATCTCAAACGAGATACCCTGGAAATGTGGGGATCATTTCAGACCCCCTATCTTTCCCGGCATAACATTGCCGCCACCCTTGGCATGCCCGAAGTTAAGGTGAAAATCAATGCTGTGGATATCGGCGGTGCCTTCGGCCTTAAAATCCATGCCTGGAAAGAGAATGTGGTAGCCCTGGCATCCAAACTCACCGGACGTCATGTGAAATGGTTTGAGCCCCAGAAGGATTTCATCGTCACCGGCCCCCACCAGCGCGATGTGTTCTGGGAAGGGGATGTGGCCTTTAATAATGATGGCACCCTTTTAGGGGTAAAGGCCACCGTGACCCATGATCTTGGAGTGGAGAGCACCAACAAGGGCATTGCCGCATTAAGTATTTTTCCGGCATGTTCCGCCGTTCCCAACATGTACCACTGGAAGGGCATGCACGTTGAAGGCGTCGGTACCGTCACCAACAAATCCTTTTACTGCGCCTACCGGGGCTATGGCAAGGACAAGGGCATCAAGTTCATTGAACATGCCCTGAACCAGATCGCCCGGAAGCTGGGCATGACCCCCGAAGCCATCCGCCTGAAAAACTACATCCAGCCCGACGAATTCCCCTATCATCAGATTAACAGCTATGTCTACGACAGCGGCGATTACCCGGGCACCCTTAAAAAAGCCCTGGACATGGCCGATGTGGATGGATTCCGGGCCAAAAAAGAGCAATATCTTAAAGAGGGAAAGCACATCGGCATTGGTGTGATCTCCGCCATTGAACCCGCAGGGGTGGCCGTGCCCAATTGTCAGATGGGCGGCATTACCCAGGCCAGGGTTCAAATCACCGCCGACGGCACCATTGAGGTGCACAGTGATCGCACCGAGATCGGACAGGGAAGTGAAGCCAGCCATGCCATTATTGTATCCAATATCTTAGGATGCAATCGGGAGGATGTCCTTGTAAAACCGGTGACGTCGGATTATATCGGACAGGGTCCTCTGTCCAGTCGCGGGGCCGTCTATCCGGCCAGTGCCGTTGCCAAGGCCGCCAAAATCATAAAGAAAAAGGTGTGCCAGTGTGCGGCAGCCTTTTTGAAGACGGATGAAGAGAGTCTTATTTTAGAAGGCGGCATGATCTATTCTTCCAACAATCCGGTCGAGAAGTTGACCTACAAACAGCTTGCGGAAAAAGCATACTTCTTTCCCGGCCCCCGGGGACTTCCCCCTGAAATATTGAAAAATCATGACCACCTGCTGGATGTCACCACCACCTGGTACAGCCCCACCACCCCGGAATCAGGATCATCTTACACAAGCTTCTGCACATCGGCGGACGTTGCCGTGGTGGAGGTGGACATTGATACAGGTGCCACAAAAATTATCAAGTATGCCCATGTCCACGATGCCGGTACCATCATCGACAAACAGATTGTGGACGGACAGATCCACGGCGGCATTGTCCAGGGCATCGGCGAAGCCCTGTCCGAACGGCTGGATTACAACGACAAGGGACAGTTGATGACCTCGTCATTTTCCACCTATCTCATTCCCACGGCGGTGGAGGCACCGGACATTGAGGTGGCCCACCTGGAAACCCCCTCCCCTTTTACGGAAACGGGCAGCAAAGGCATGGGAGAAGCCCCCATCATCGGCAGTAAGGCCGTTATTCTGGCAGCCATTGAAGATGCCCTGACCCCCTTTAACATTGAAGTAAATGAATCGCCTGCAACACCGGAACGGGTCAGAAGCTGGATTGTGGCAGCCCGAAAGCGACAGGAGGAAGCCAAATGAAAATGCCGGTTACATTGAACATCAACAACACCACCTGGAACCTTGACATTGATGCCAATGCCACCCTGCTTGAAGTACTGCGAAATAAGGTACTCAATCAGCAGAGTGTCCATAGAAGCTGTGAAGAGGGAGAGTGTGGTGCCTGCACCGTGCTCATGGACGGCAAACCGGTGAACAGCTGTCTTGTCATGGCAGCATCGGCCCAGGGCTCTGCCATTATCACCTCGGAAGGTCTCATGAGAGGAGACGAACTGCATCCTTTGATGAAGGCTTTTGTGGATGAGCTGGGACTTCAGTGCGGGTTCTGCACACCGGGCATGGTGATGTCTGCCTATGCCCTGATAAATCAGTGGGAAGACGAGGAACTTTCCGACATGGATATCAGAAAGGCCATTGAGGGGAACCTGTGTCGCTGCACCGGGTATGTAAATATCGTCAAGTCCATCCGCCGGGCCAAACAGGCCAAGGATGCGGGCAACTGGTGGTAAGTTTCATATAAACCCACATGTCCTGTCGGACACAACGAAGATAGGGTCGTAGACGCGGAACCAAATGGCATTATGCCGCCGCCCCCCCCGACGGGCAATGGGCCCGGACCGGAACTGTAGACAGTTCGATTGTCCGGTTCCTATTGCCCATCGGGGGGGAGGCGGCTCTGCCGAGGTTGCCTTGGAGGCTGCCTTTTCTTATAAAAAAAGAGGTATCACATGAAAAATTTTGTAGGTTCAAGGGCTCTGCCCGACCTGGTATACCATTGTCCTGAAAACATGGAAGCGCTCATGGCGCTCTTTGACACCATCCAGGGGGAATACAAAATCGTTGCCGGGTGTACCGATTTTATTCCCGCTGTTCGGGGTGGACGATGGTCTTTCAGTGACGGTATTTCGCTCATTGATATAAAGAAAATTGATGCATTAAATTTTATTGAAGAAGCTGATGGAATTGTCTCCATTGGTGCGGTAACGCCATTGTCCACCATCATGTCTTCAGATATTGTTCAACAACATGCCCCCGGCCTTTGCCATGCCATGTCCACCATGGCCTCACCCCAGGTGAGAAATGTGGGTACCATGGGCGGTAATATCGCCATGTCGTCTCCGGCCGGAGATACCGTTCCCACCTTGCTTGCCCTGGGTGCATCTGTGATCATCAAGGGCAAAGAGACAGAAAAAGAGATTCCCCTGGATGAATTCTTCACAGGTCCGGGAAAAAATATCATGGCTCCGGATGAGGTTTTGACCTGTATCCGTTTTCCGGCTCTCAAATCTGATGAATCCGTTCATTTTCAAAAAATCGGTACCCGGGATGCGGTGATCATTTCCATTGTATCGGCCGCCTCCTGGCTAAAGGTGGAAAGCGGTGTATGCAAAACAGCCCGCATTGCCCTGGGCTCTGTGGCCCCCACACCGATTCGGGTTCCCGGGGCCGAGGCATTTCTTGCAGGTAAACCTGTTACCGAGGATGTCCTGGCGCAATGTGCCCAGATGGTGGCCCGAGAAATCACCCCCATCACCGACCTGAGAGCCAGTGCCGATTATCGAAGAGATCTGGCCGAAACCCTTTCCCGGCGAACACTTATGGCATGTATGGCTGATTTGAACCCATAAATTCAAAATCACCACGTTTGATTGATCAACACTTAATTTCAGGAGTAAATATTCGGACAGCACCCCATCTTCACTTATGTTGACCTGCTCCCATAGCATTAGTGCATGAGTATGCCAGGCAAAATCCAGCCAAGCGAATATGGTGAACTGACCAAACGGTTAGATTACGATGCCGAATAGTTACGTTGACAGTTGAAAATTCCTACAAATATCGTAGGACTCTGATACTCAGAAATACAAAATAAACACACCTGAAATTAAGCGTTGAGTAAGCGCGACCCATTGGAAGCATTCCCGATGGTACACCTGTTTTGCGCCTTTTTTTAGAAATTCGTAAATTAATAGCTCACATGAAGCAATCGCATATGATTTTAAACCGTTTTAATGAAGGAGAGTTCTATGAAGTATGCAAAAGCAGTTAAATGTATGATCGTTGCAATATCGCTTATTACGCTTTGCGGATTTATCTCAACCAATGCCATGGCCGCGGAAAAAGTATACAAATGGCGTGCCCAGACCTATGCCGTATCTGGAAGTGTCGGGTATAAGGCACTGGAAAAATCGTTGCAGGACTTAAAAGCCGCCTCCAACGGACGTCTGGATATTCAACTTTATGGAGTTGGTTCCCTTGTGGGTCCATTTGAGCAGCTGGACGCCATGGGCATGGGCATTTTTGAGTGCGGTTTTAACGCCCCGGCTTACTATGCCGGCAAAGATCCCGCATTTGCAGCATTGTTCAGTCTCATGAACATCTGGGAAAATACCAGTGATGTGAAAATCTGGAGTTACTACTTCGGAGGTCTGGAGCTTGCCCGGGAACTCTATGGGAAATACAAGGTTCATTATGTGGGACCGGCCCTGGTGGGTGCTGAACCCATCATGTCCAAGGTGCCCCTGAAACAGTTGTCCGACTTCAACGGTATTAAAATCAGAACCGCCGGTGGGCTTACATCGGAGCTGTTTCAAAAACTGGGCGCATCCCCGGTAAAAATGGGTGGTGGAGAACTTTACACAGCTCTGGACACGGGTGTTGTGGATGCAGCTGAGTTTGTAAGCCTTGCGGAAAACCACGATATCGGTCTCCATGAAGTGACAGCATATGTTCTTTACCCCTCCTTCCACGGCAACACCGCCACCTGTGACTTTACCGTTAATCAAAAAGCCTGGGACAAGTTACCTGCGGATCTCAAGGCCCTGATGGAATCCTGGATATATGAGCTGGATGCCCGGTTTGATTATCAGTCCGCAGCGGAAAGTGCCCGGGCGCTGCAGAAAATGAAAGAAAAAGGGCTTGTTCATACCCAGCTTTCCAGTGAGGATATGGCCAAGGCCAGACAACTTTCCCTTGAAGTTGCCAATGCGTGGAAAAAGAAAAGCCCCATGTCTGCAAAAGTCATTGATTCTATTCTGGATTACCTTAAATTAACTGGCTCTATCAAATAATTCATAAGTCCTAAGTTTTCATTTAAAGGGGTCCGTTAAAAAATTAACCATCTATATGCAGTATTTATTGCCCCACCGGGGTGTCTCCATCAGAGACTTTTGCATAATTTATTTTCTAACAAATCCTAAGTTTTAATCAAACACATTATGTGGTGTCAAATAAGAGAAGTTATGACTGACGCGTCACCAAAATAAATCTCATCACAACATCGTCCTTCAGGGGATGGTGTTGTGATGAAATCAAACCGCTCACCATATCAAGTTTGGATGTGGCAACAATTTATGCCATGAACATATTAAGGAGATCTTATGGAGCCAGGATTATTAACCATATTGATGTTCAGTTCTTTTTTCGCGCTGCTGGCACTGGGAATTCCATTGGCATGGACCACCGGAAGTTTGGGACTGATATTTGCCTTTTTTCTTTGGGGACCGGATGCCATGTCCGTTGTGGTACTTCGGGTATGGGATGTCATGGGAAGCTTCAGCATGATCGCCATCCCCCTTTTCGTCTTCATGGGCAATATGCTGCAAAAATCCGGCATTGCACATGATCTGTTCAAGGCCATCCAGGTATGGGTGGGGGGGCTTCGCGGGGGGATCGCCGCAGCCACCATTTTACTTTGTACTGTACTGGCCGCCATGATCGGTACCGTGGGAGCAGATGTAACCATCACCGGCCTCATTGCCCTACCCTTTATGTTCCAGCGAGGATATGACCGCCACATGGCTCTTGGTTCAATTGTGGCAGGCGGTGCCCTGGGGGTATTGGTACCCCCCAGTATCATGTTCATTGTTTACGGCGTCACTGTGGGAGAATCCATTGGCAAGCTGTTCATGGGCGGTGTGGGACCGGGATTGTTGTTTGGTGGTCTTTACATAGCTTATATCCTTATTAAATGCTATCTGGACCCATCTGCCGGACCAGCTGCCCCTGAAGAAGAGCGCAATGTACCGCTGATTCAAAAAATCACCATGTTTAAATCCCTTGTTCTGCCCATTGGCTTGATTCTAGGAGTGATGGGTTCCATCTTCGGCGGCATTGCCACCCCGGGTGAAGCCGCCGGTGTGGGAGCCTTGGGTGCCATTTTATGTGCAGGGGTAAGAAAACAGCTGGACTGGCACAACCTGAGCGATTCATTGTATGAAACCATGAAAACAGTGGGACTGATACTGTGGATTGTCTTTGGTGCCATGGTGTTCATTGCCACATATACATTGGGCGGGGGAGCTGAATTTGTCAAAACAGCCCTGGTGGCCCTGCCCCTTAATCCTTGGCTGGTGTTGATCATCATCCAGGTTATACTGCTGTTCCTTGGTATGGTGCTGGATATTATCGGTATAACCGTTCTTTTAGCCCCGATCTTTGTACCGGTTATTACAGAGCTGGGGTTTGATCCATTGTGGTTCGGCGTCATATTTAATCTTAATCTGCAGATTGCCTATCTCTCTCCGCCCTTTGGGTACTCCATCTTTTATCTCAAAGCCGTGGCACCGCCCGATGTGACCATGGCAGATCTTTATAAATCCGTCCTGCCTTACATGGCGCTTCAGGTTGTCGGTATGATTCTATGCATGATCTTTCCCCAGATCATTCTCTGGCTTCCCAACCTGATGATGCAATAAAAGGAGCAAACAATGACACAACAAAACCCACAAGCCATGAATCAGGATACACCGTTTGCGGCCACGGCAAAAATTGCAAATGCCCTGGACAAAATCAGTGAATGGCAGGGTAAGGCCGTTTCCCTGCTTATTTTGCTGGCCACTTTTCAAATCTGCTATGAGCTGGTAATGCGTTATCTTTTCAACGCTCCCACGGTGTGGGGACTTGAGCTGACGGTGTATCTGTGCGGTGTTACCTATATTATGTCCGGGGCCTATGCAGAACGGTATGGTGCCCACATCCGGGTGGATGTCTTTTACAACAACTGGCGTCCCAGAACCAAGGCCTGGTTTGACCTTATGGTAACGGATCTGTTTCTCTTTTTCTTCAGTGGTGTATTGCTGTGGCACGGCAGCATCTGGTTCTGGGAAGCCGTGAACCAGGAGTTGACCTCGGGCACCATCTGGGATCCCATCATCTGGCCCATGCGTCTTGTTATTGTGCTGGGCGCCTTGATGCTTATGATATCCGGTATTCCCAAATTTTTACGGGATCTGGTCCGGGCGGTCTGGAACGTCAAGATTTAGCTTTTTGCCGCTGAATTCCCTTGTGAATTTTTAATTCAGGGGGATTCACCGGCTGTCAATATTCGGTCAGCACCCCATCTTCACCTGTTTTGAATTGCTCAAGCATCAGTATCTACGCAGTCCCAAACTAATGGCATTTCTTTTTTAGGAAGTCAGACCTTATTGATTTCCCATTTATAAAGCACAGAGCACGGTACTATATGGATACATCCCCGGGAAAACGGTAAATTAAAAACGGCTGACTCCCTTATTTTCCCCTGAACCCCTTTGAATATTGCATCATACCCACCGGGTGGCAATCTCAAACTACAGGATCAAGGCATGTGAAGGTGGAAAGGTCACTTTTTCATATCGAGACCGCAGAAAAAAACCACTGAGGAGATAACCCTAGAAGCGGTGGCGTTTATCCGCCGTTTTCTTCTCAATGTAGTTCCCCGGAACTTCATGCGTATCCGGCATTTTGGATTGTTTGCAAATCGGTGTAAAAAGGACAATATTGCACTGTGTCTCAAATTGTTGGAAGCGGAGGCCGAAGAAAGCCGGGCTTCCAGATCCGTTGAGGAGATTATGCTCGATTTGACCGGAAATGATATCCGGTGCTGCCCATTATGTAAAAAAGGAATACTGGAGAGAAAATTTGAGATAAAAAAATTTCTCTACGGTATGGGAGGGAACGAGTTCATAAAGTCACCCAAAGGAAGATATTCTCCATAAAACCGGTTGATTAAAATTAGTGCAATTATCAAAATTGGCTGGATGTCTTTAATACTTCAAGTGAAGGAGGGGAGAAGTGCGTCCTGCAGATGCTGATTCCTGAAAAAAGTTAACTATGGAACATCAGAAATGCATTTTTTTACAATTTTACTGTTTAGCTAAATTAAAATATTGACCTAACATAGAAAAAAAGATTAAAATAACA
>NZ_BAAHYK010000025.1:0-94405 GCF_054657595.1 Desulfocicer niacini | reverse complement strand
AAGCCGCTCCAGTAGAAGAAGCTGCTCCGGCAGCAGAAGCCGCTCCAGTAGAAGAAGCTGCTCCGGCAGCAGAAGCCGCCCCGGCAGCAGAAGCCGCTCCAGTAGAAGAAGCTGCTCCGGCAGCAGAAGTCGTTCCGGCAGCAGAAGCCGCTCCGGCAGCAGAAGCCGCTCCAGCCCCTGATGTAATAGCAATGGAAAATGCAGCGTATGAAGCGCACAAAAAAGGAATTGTTCAGTTTACCCATAAGAAACATATTGAGGCTTATGGCGTTGGATGCGGAGAGTGTCACCACGATGACAGTGGTGCCCCGCTCAATGATCTGAAAATGGGCGATGCCGTGGAAACCTGCATTGCCTGCCATGACAAACCCGGAAAGGCCCCCAAAAAGAAAGGGGAAACCCTGAGCCGGGAAGAACTGCTGTCATATCATACAGATGCCCTGCATGAAAACTGCATCAGCTGTCACAAAGAATTTAACACAAAGAATAGCTCCAAGGCGGCCCCGACCTCCTGTGGTAAGTGTCATCCCAAGAATTAATTTTTTTGACTTGACTACACCATTGGCCACCCATCGTAAGTGGTGGGTCAATGGTGACGGGTTTGTTAAGTTATATCTTTGACAATAGTTTTTCAGCTAATGGGGTCAGGTCTGCATTCCTTTGCAGGCCTGACTTTTTTTATGCTCGTTTTGTCTGTATGCGTCTTCCCTTCTAATATATCTGTGTATCCCATTCAGGAAAAAAATCCAGATGTTCTAACTGAAATTTCCTTTAATACATTTTTCCTTAATTATTGACATTTGTTCTTATTTGTTTTAGTGTATATTTATTTTTTTGTAAGAAATAGCATTGGCAGCTATGCCTTGTGTTGAAGGTGTTTTTTTCAGAGGGATATTTTAAAAATCGCATGAGCAAGGTACAAAAAAACGCTAAAGCTTTTCAGTGGAAGTTTACCATGGCAACCCGACTTTTTTTGTTTGTAGCCATGGCCATTTTTCTGGTCATTGGGCCCCTGTCTTACATGGCTGTCAGATTTCTGGAAAATTTTGGGTCCTATGCCGCCTCGGTGAATGAAACCCATATCTGGAAATTGTCCAGTGCCTATCTGTCCCGCATTGTTGTTGAACAGGCCAGGAAAGCAGATGTCATGTTTCAACGCATTACCGCCGTTTCTTCATTGATGGGGGAACGGGGCACGGTCCTTTACAACAGCCTGGAGCAGCACAGTCGGGAGAGCTGGGCGGACAAAAATCTTGTTTTTTCTCCTTCCCAGGATATCTTTTTTTCATCCCCGTCGGATAAAGTGGTCACCCTCTACTGGGGGGGGAAAGAAATAACCCCTGATATTGAGATGGAGATCAAGGCCATTTCCCATCTGGAACCCCTTCTTTTGAAAGCCAAAACCCTGGTGACGGAAAGTTTTGCCACCCATCTGATCAGTGCAAGTGGCGTGGGTATGTATTGCGCCACCACTCCCGAGACTCGTCAATTGCTGTTTGAATTACCCAATCCTTCGGTGTTTGATTTGCGTGACGGGGAACCCATGAGCATGTTTTTAAAGGATCCCTCCGGCATTTCCCAAACCCGATGGACCCGTCTGTACAAAGATGATGTGAACAATGATATGACCATGACGGCATCCACTTCCATCTATGATGCCTCCGGGACATTAAAAGCTATTGTGGGCATTGATGTTTCCTTGGGGCATCTACTCCAGGAAGCTTTCAAAAAAGAAGACCGGGGTCGTGACGCGTCAAAAATTTTATTTTCTTTTTTGATGAATGACCAGGGGCGGCTTATTATTTTTCCCCGGGAGTATTTTGATCGTTGGGGACTTGAGGTTGATCTGGATCAATTCACCAACTCCAGTGATACCCTGGATTACAGGCTTCAGGATTCCCGCCTTGCAAATATCCGGGCCGTGGCAGATAAAATTTTGCGTCCTTCGGAACAGATTCTGGATCTTGAAATAGAAGGGGAAAATTATATTCTGGTAACCGCTTCTCTGAATTCCCTTGACTGGCATCTGGTTATTGTCACCCGGGAAAATGATTTAAAGAGTTCCATCCAGCAAACCCAAGCGGAGCTTGATACGACATTAAAATCCCTGGAGTATCATTTTTTTATGTTCCATGCAGGGATTGTTGTTTTTGTCCTAGTGTTTATGTACTGGATGATTCGACTGTTTGTGTTACCCGTTAAACAGTTGACGCAATCCATTGAAAAGGTCACCCATGGAGATTTAGCCATCCGTGTGCCGGTAAAACGAAAGGATGAACTGGGAGAACTGACCATGGCTTTTAATGGGATGGTGGAGCGTCTTGAAGTTTCAGCCCAATCAGAATCGAAATTGATGAAAAAAGTCTTAAGAGTGACAGATATGCTCAATGGTATATTTGACTCATCCACGGAATATGCCATCCTTGCAACGGATTTACAGTTTCGGGTGCTGCATTACAACCCTGCCTCGGAAACAATGTTTGGCAATACTGTGGAGATGGACCTGGGACTGGACATCCGGAAAATTCATGGAGATAATGATGGTGCCGGAGCAGCATTTGAAAAGGGGGTTCAGCAGGTCCGCAATTTTGGATCATACCAGTTTGAATGGGTGCACTATGATGTCAGTAAAAGGCGACATGTGGTGAGCTCCACGCTGATGCCCATGAAAAACCGAAAGCAGGGGTTGATTGGTTATCTTCTTTTTTCCCGTGACGTCTCCTCATACCAGGAACTTCAGAGCCGGTTACTTCGATCGGATCGACTGGCGGTAACAGGGCAGTTGGCGGCATCCGTGGCCCATCAGATCAACTCTCCGCTCCAGGGGATATCTGCTTTTATTTCGTTAATGAAGGAAACGGCATCCGCTGATGTGGAAATGATGGAATGTCTGGATGCCCTGACCCGGGGATTTGAATCCATTCGTAATACAGTGGAGAATCTCATGGATCTGACCCGTCCGGGCAAGGAAGAAAAAGAGCTGATAGATATTAATAAGGTGATCCAGGACACCGTGGTACTGGTAAGACTTTATATTCAGCAGACCGGGGCGGAGTTGCATTTGGATCTTTCATCCACCCTTCCGTTGATTCATGCATCCTCCTCCCAGATCAGTCATGTGATTTTAAATCTGTTGAACAACGCCCTTGAAGCCATGCATGGGCAGGTTGAGGATAAACAGATTTCCATCACATCCTTTTTTATTGATGGTGGCATTGAAATTCAACTTCAAGACACCGGTCCGGGCATTGCAAAGGAAAACATAGACTATGTGTTTGACCCTTTCTACACCACCAAAAATGTGCTGGGTATGGGTGTGGGGCTTTCTGTTTGCAACGGATTCATTGAAAATCATGGGGGGAGTATTCAGGTGGAAAATATGGGGTTGCGGGGTGCCTGTTTTACCATTCGTTTGCCCATTGCATGAGTTTGGCCCTACCCCCCCGGTTTCCTTTCAGGGGGTGTGAAGTTTCACTTCCAAGTCTTTTAGAAGTTTAATCATGTGTTCTGCCGGATTTTTGTCCGTGAACAGTTCGTCAATGTCAGACAGTTCCCCCAGCCGCACCATGGCATTTCTGCCGAATTTGGTGTGATCTGCAACAAGCATGACCCGGGCGGAGTTTTTAATAATTGCCTGGGCCACCCGCACCTCTCTGTAATCAAAATCCAGGAGTTCCCCATTTTTTCCGATGCCGCTGATGCCGATGATGCAGAAATCAGCTCGGAATTGTCGGATAAAATCCAGGGTGGCATGACCGGTGATGCCACAGTCTTTATTTCTGACCACCCCGCCTGCCATGAAAATCTCAATGTCTGGATTTCGGCTCAGGGTCACAGCAACGTTAAGATTATTGGTGATCACCCGGAGACCCTCTTTTTTGCACAGCTCTTTAGCCACTTCCTCCGTGGTGGTGCCAATGTTGATGAACACCGATGCCCGGGAAGGAATCCGGGCTGCCACCATTTTTGCAATGGTCCTTTTTTCCCTTAAACACAGCACCTGCCGGGTGGCGTATCCGATGTTTTCAACACTGGTGGAGAGTCCTGCACCACCATGGTAACGCTTTACCAGACCCTGCTGTTCCAGGGCATTGATGTCCCTTCTGATGGTCTGGGGGGTTACATTGAATTGCCCGGCAAGATCTTCAATGGATACGTAGCCCATGGTTTGTATCCGTTTGATAATTTTTTGTTGTCGATCATGCATGGGGCTTTTTACCAGTATCTTCATGGATTGTAAAGCATGGGCAAACATTTGGCAGAAAGTTATTTTCCTTGCATTTGACTCATCGGGTTGATAATTTGTCAGGCTTGTGTTCAATAGCGGTTTACGTTTTTTGAACCCTGTTTTTTATTTGGCAAAAAAGGAGTGGATCCATGTATAAATATCTTTTTGGACCTGTGCCGTCCCGGCGACTTGGCATGTCACTGGGTGTGGATTTGGTGACCCACAAAATATGTTCCCTGGATTGCATTTATTGTGAGTGCGGCAGGACCACAGAACTCACCGTTGACAGGAAAGAATATGTTCCCCATGATGCTGTAATCGGTGAACTGGAGGCATATTTCAAGCAAAACCCCGACCCCGATTACATTACGTTTTCCGGATCTGGGGAACCCACCTTGAGTTCCCGTATCGGTGATGTTATTTCCTGGATCAAAGATAACAAGCCAGGGGTTCGCATCGCCGTTTTAACCAATGGTACTCTGCTTTGCCACAGGGAGGTGCGGGATGCCTTGCTGCGTGCTGACCTGGTCATGCCCTCCCTGGATGCGGCGGTTTCTGCCTCATTTCAAAAAATCAATCGCCCCTGTGCGGGCATTGAGCTGGATCAGTATATAAAGGGCATTGCCGATTTTAAAAAAGTATATACCGGAAAGCTGGCTCTGGAAATTCTTATTTTGCCCGGGGTGAACGATAGCCTTGAGGATCTGCAGGCATTGAAGTCTGCCTGTGACACGATTTTGCCCGATGTGATACAGCTTAACACCCTGGATCGCCCGGGGGCGGTGTCTGATATTTCCCCGGCACCCCACGAACGATTGTTGGAAATAGAGTCTTTTCTGGGAGAAGATCGGGTGGAGATCATTGCTGCAGCCGTAAAGCGTAGAGGGACAAAGGCCTATCGAAAGGATATGGAGTCCGCCATTTTAGAGACCATCCACCGTCGGCCGTGTACCCCCGAAGATCTTGCATCCATACTGGGCACCCATATAAACGACATTAACAAATATCTTTCCGTCCTGGAGGTTGAGGGTACCATTGAGTCCATGCGCCAGGAGAGGGGTGTTTTTTATCAGACCTGTAAGCAGTAACCGGTCACGAAACAAACGATTGTAGCCCACATATCCTGGCGGACACAACAAATATAGGGTCGTAGACGCGGAGCCAAATGGTATTATACCGCCGCCCCCCCGACGGGCAATGGTCCCGTACCGGAACTGTAGACAGCTCAATTGTCCGGTTCCTATTGCCCATCGGGGGGGCGGCTCTGCTGAGGTTGCCTTGGAGGCTGCCTTTTCATATAAAAGGACGTATTATGGACGAAAAAAAAGGATTCTGGGTGGATTTAAGATCCGCCATCATGTTCATCACGATTTTGCCCGCTGGCAAGGGCAATGCCTTTTCGCCCACGGGAATGATCCGGTTCTTTCCGGTGGTGGGCTTAATGGCAGGCGTGCTGCTGGCCCTTGTGGATACACTGGCCTCCCAACTCTGGCCCCCGGCGGTGGTGGCCCTTGTGGATGTGCTGCTGCTGGTGGGTGTGACTGGGGCCTTTCATCTCGATGGCCTGGGGGACGCGGCGGATGGTCTTTTCAGCCATAGATCCCGGGAGCGGGCACTGGAGATTATGAAGGACAGCCGCACCGGCATGATGGGCCTTGTGGCCATTTTTTGCGTGCTCTCCCTTAAGGTAGCAGGTATTTATGCCGCCAAAACCGTGTGCACAGGAGGGGCTTTCCTGGTGTTGTTGATCATGGTCCCAGCCTATGCCCGGGGGGGGATGCTTTTTGGTATCCGATATCTGCAGTATGGCAGACAAAACACCGGCACTGGGCATGATCTTTTTGAAAAACGACTTCCCCTGAGGGATTTTATTTGGATGGGTATACCGCTTTTTTTGTCCCTGTTTCTGGGGGCAAAGGGGCTTGTGCTGAATCTGTTTTTTGCCGCCACGGTTTTTATGATGCTGTGGTTTTACAAGAAAAAAATGGGATGTATCACCGGCGACATGCTGGGAGCCATGACCGAGGTCACCGAGGCCGTGTTGTTTCTAGGTGCCGGAATGTCAATATTTTAATTCATATGAATCAACTTTCGGACTTGAGGGGTGATGAACAGGATCAGGCTTGTGTTATGAAACACTATTTATTGTAACGAATAAAAAATGCAGATCTTAGACCTTGTGAGTCGGCCAAAGCGAAAAGTTGAGTTAGTGTAAGGGAGTTTTAACATGATTACAGGCCATGGCGGCAATGTCCAGGCCCTGGCGCAGCGAAACGGCTGTACCGTGGATGAAATTATAGACATGAGCAGCAACATTAACCCTTTGGGTCCCCCGGAGGGACTTGAGGCGTTCATCATAGAAAATATTCATAAAATACGTTCCCTGCCCCAGGCCGATGCCCTGGACATGGTCAACGCCTTCAGCACCTATTATCAGGTGGATGCAGGAAGGGTCATGGGAGGTAACGGTACCACCTGGTTTATTTATACCCTTCCCCGGGCACTGTCCTGGAAAAAAGTACTCATTACCGGTCCCACCTATGCCGATTACAGGGATGGGTGCATCATGCACGATGCCGATTATGACTTTTGCATGTCAACCGGGGAGAACGGCTTTCAGCCGGATCTTTCAAGAATCTCTGCCATGGCAGACGATGTGGATGCCCTGATCATCTGCAACCCCAACAACCCCACCGGTACCCTGATTCCCGTTGAAGAGATCACCTGCCTTGTAAAAGATCATCCGGATACCTGGTTTGTGGTGGATGAATCCTATCTTCCCTTTGTGGATGATGCGGAAAAAATTTCCCTTGTGGCGGAAACCCGTTTTCCCAATCTTATTGTGCTTTCCTCCATGTCTAAAATATTCAGGATTCCTGGACTTCGCACGGGATATGTGTGCGCCGATCCCGGGGTGATTGAAAAAATGATGCGATTTTACCAGCCCTGGTCGGTGAACGCGCTTTCCCAGGCTGCCATTGTTCATATATTGGAAAACCCGGAACACATTGACCCGTTTCTTAAAACCACCCGGCAGTTTGTGATGACAGAAAGGCAGGTTTTTTCCGAGGCCATGGCCCATAATGATGCGGTGAAACTCTATCCTTCAGATACGTATTTCATGCTGGGCGAACTCGTGGGTAAGATGAATTCCACTGATGTGTGTCGCCTGGTGGGGGATGAACGGATTCTCATAAGGGACTGTGCCAATTTTCATGGACTGTCTGATCGGTTTGTGCGCTTTTCCCTCAGGGATCGGGAGACCAACCTGCAGCTTGCTCAAATTATGAAGCAGGTGGTCTAAGAGATCGTTTTATATGAAAAGGTAGCCTTCAAGTCTGCCTCAGCAGAGCCGCCCTCCGATGGGCAATAGGAACCGGACAATTGAGCTGTCTACAGTTCCGGTCCGGGCCCATTGCCCGTCGGGGGGCGGCGGCATGATGCCATTTGGCTCCGCGTCTACGACCCATTATTCGTTATGTCGCAGGCAGATATGACTGTTATACAAGGAAGATAAATGAATTTTGATATGAATCTGATTGTTCTGCCCCTGGCCTTTGCTTTGGATCTGCTCCTGGGCGATCCCCGGTGGCTGCCCCATCCCATTGTGTGGATGGGCAATGCCATTTCCCGGTGTGAAAAAATATTTCGAAAATTGATTAAAAATGAATTGGTGGCCGGGCTTTTCTTTGCTCTGTTTCTCATTGCTGCCACTTGGGGTGTTTCCTTTCTGGTGGTACGTCTCAGTTCGACAATTCACCCCAACCTTGGTATCTTTGTGGAAATTGTTCTGCTTTACTACTGTTTTTCGGCAAGAACCCTGGAAAAGGAAGCCACCTTGGTGGGCAAGGTCCTTGCATCCGGGGGGATTGATGCAGGACGAAAACAGGTCTCCATGATCGTGGGCCGGCAGGTGGATACCCTGGATGAAACCGGGGTGGTCAGTGCCGCCGTGGAGACCGTGGCGGAAAATTATGTGGACGGCTTTCTGTCGCCCCTGTTTTTCTATTTCCTGGGCGGTGTTCCCCTGGCGCTTGCCTATAAAATGGTGAACACCCTGGATTCCATGGTGGGGTATAAAAATGAACGGTATCTGCTGTTTGGCAGGGTTGCAGCCCACATTGACGATGTGGCCAACTATATTCCGGCCCGGCTGTCGGTGGTGATCATCTCCCTTGGGGCCTTTTTGCTGTCCAGTGAACGGGGAAAACGGTCATTTTTAACGGCCATAAAGGAAGGTCGAAGCCACAAGAGTCCCAATGCCGGATATCCCGAAGCCGCCTTTGCAGGCGCCCTGGCCGTTAAACTGGGCGGTCCCAACTATTACCATGGCACACTGGTGGAAAAGCCTTTTATCGGCACCGGATTTGCCCGGCCCGGACTTGATAAGATTGCCATGGCCTGTGATCTTATGCTTATCGCTTCCTTTCTGGGGATGGTGGTTTTCTGGTTGGGGCGCTTTCTGGCTTGGTTTTTTATATGAAAAGGCAGCCTCCAAGGCAACCTCAGCAGAGCCGCCCTCCCCGATGGCAATAGGAACCGGACAATTGAGCTGTCTACAGTTCCGGTCCGGGGACCATTGCCCGTCGGGGGGACGGCGGTATAATACCATTTGCTATATTTGTTGTGTCCGTTGGGGCATGCCCGTTATTTGAAATAATGAGGGTGGGAACTGGCATAAGGGGGGCTTGATGGGAGATGAGTTGAAAAAATTAAGTGGGATTGTCAACGCCCCCGGGGGTGTATTGCCGTGGCTGGATCGTTTTTATGAATCCGATGAAATTAAAATGGCCCTGGCCATGGAACAGGAAAATAAATCCATGGCATTTCTTGCCGGTTTTTTCCCCACAGGCCCGGAAGCCGTTGAGCGCTCTTATGTGCGGGGAGTTCTGCAAAGAGACGCCCACGGTCATTATAAAATGGCTGATTTCCACACCCGGTACGACATTTGGGCCATCTTTGAAGGGTTTAAGGACATTCCCGGGGAGGTTCGGCAGCAACTCAATACCTGGGAATTTCAGCATTATTGTGAAAATCATGACGTCTCACTGGAAAAGGTCCGCAGGTATCGAGACCCCGATGCTGTTGATGCCATCACCCCCCGTTATCTGCTTTTAGATGAAGCCCTGGGGGTTTTAGATGAGGTGGACAGGGTCTATCTGTGGCCCTGCAATTGCCGATCCATGATGAATGGCTGCAACAAGCCCCTTTACACCTGTCTGCGCTTTGACAATAACCGGAACATCGGGTTTGAAATCAGCCGGGAAAAAGCCCGGGAAATCGTGCGGGATGCCAATAAAAAGGGGCTGATGCAGTGCGGTGAATTTGGCAGGGACAAAAACGGAAAACTCACCGGGGCCATCTGCAACTGCTGTTCGGACTGCTGCTTTCCCCATCAGCTTTCCCGGGAAAAAAAGGCGGAAAAAATCTGGCCTTTCAGTCGTTATGTGGCCAGATATCAGCCGGAAAACTGCACGCTTTGCGGGATGTGCAGCAGGCGCTGTCCCTTTGGTGCATTTGTTTTTGAGAAGAAAACCAGAGAAAAATCGGCAAGTTTGTCGCTTTTAACGGATCTTTGCCGGGGGTGTGGTATCTGCGCCACAGCTTGTCCTTCGGGGGCAATTGATATGGAAAATTTGAATTATGATGAGATTTGATAAAAAATGGCCATTTAAGCTGGGCACCACATCTTTCATAGACCCTGGCCCCATTGTTGACAATGTGAAAAAATTGGGGCCTGTGTTTGATGAGATTGAGCTGCTTGTGTTTGAAAGTCTGCCCTTTATGACAAAAAATGGCCCTGTGCCGGTGCTGCCCCAGCCCGATGAAATACAGGTGCTGGAGCGGCTTTCCCGGGAGCTTGGAGTGACTTACAATATTCATCTTCCCGTGGATATCTCCCTGGCATCGCCCTCTAAAAAGGAGCGTGTCCTGGGGGTGGACACCATCAAACGGGTGGTGGATCTGTGCTCTCCCCTGGGCCCTTCCACCCATACCCTGCATCTGGAATTTACCCCGAAGGATGCTGCCAAGGGGAAAGTGGGGCTGGAACTATGGCAGGATCGTGCCCTGGAGAGTCTTGAAACGCTTTGTCCATTTTTGAATCATCTATCTGATATTTCCATTGAAACCCTGGAATATCCCCCGGAACATTTATTTAAAATTCTTGATAATATTGATGTGGATCTGTGCATTGATGCCGGTCATTTGATTAAATATAATTATGATATCAAGATATTGTTTGATCGGTATGGCCACCGGGTGCCCTTAATTCATCTTCATGGCGTGGATTTTTCCCATGAAAGCCCAAAGGATCACCAGGGGCTTGATAAAACCCCCATGGATCGATTCCTGCCAACCTTGGAGATATTAAAACAGTTTTACGGTGTGGTTTCCCTTGAGGTGTTCAACCGGGATAATTTGCAAAATTCCGTCAATTATTTAAATCAGCTTTGATTCTATTGGGGATTCAGAGATTTGACGGGGTTTTGTTTTCTTGAATTTTGGAGGAGAAGGAGATATGGAAATTTCCGACTGGCTGGATGAAAAGGAAGAAGAGGGCGTAGATGTGTCTCAAATCGAATTGCCTACCAATATGGCTTTTGATGAAGAACCTGATGAAATTGTTTTTTTCAAAGCGTTTCAGCCTTGTGGGTTTTTATGTACAGAGAATCATCCCTTTTCTAAAGTCGAACGTTTTGGGAATTGGTATTATTGTAAAGGCCAAGACAAGAAAGCAGGCATTCATTCATCAAAAATGAAGTGGAGACTGTTTACAAAGAATAAAGATACTGCTCTCCAGGTTGCCAGATCGCATATAGACTAAAGCCTGAATTTTATGATTGTGATAGCGCCTGATGATTATCATTTAAGGTTAACTACCCCCCCTGAAGCACAGAGATTCGGAAGGGGCTTATAAAAGCCCAGGTGGCAATCATCCACTTTATATTGCCCCCCCCTATTTTTTCCAGGGATCGGTATTGGCCAACTGATTTTTTTCCGGTTTATCAATTAAGGGCCACAAAAATTTTTTCAAGACACCATCCTGCAGGATGGGGGATGTTGCATGGCAGTGTTAAATATTGCTTTTTTTCAACACTTTGTTTCACATAGAGAAAAAAGTTATCCTTGTTGATGGGACGAATGTACGGGCTTTTGGCAAGATGTGGTTGGCTGGAGGAAGCAATCTTAAAAAAACAGCCCTTTCTGGTGTATTCTAGGTAAGTCTTGTCATTGAGTTTGATATATTTATGCTTTGTGGATGTATCGTAGTAAGCCTTTCCAGTTGCCCTGGTCGAGTTGCTTCTATACTCAAAATCGGTGGTGTTTTTTTGGCGTATGTTTTGAATGATCCTATTTGCTCTGCTAATGTCATATCCTGCATTGGCCCCTGCAATTTCTTTGATAAGCATTTCTCTGTTTTTTTTAATAAATATTGCATTTTTTTTGTTGTCTGGACAAGCATTTTTTTTTGTATTAACCTTTGGTAATTCTGCCATTGTAAAATAAAATGTTTCCAGACACATGACAGCGTTGGATGCCGCTGCCAGGCCCACATCTTCACTTGTCCATGCACTGGTCGGCACAAAAAAGGTTAGGTACAGTGCAGTTAAAAGTTTAAAAAAATTCATGATTCCCTCCTTTTCGTTTAATTATATATCAAACTCAGCAGCGGTATTGCGATTTGACATTTCCTTTGCAAGCATCTTTTGGAAAATCCAGTTCTGGGTCTGCTGCCTGCAATGCTGAGATATTGTCTCTGTGATTGCCCTTTTTGCAGAATCACAGAGTCAGTGGTAAAAAATGCTTATCAATGGGTATTGATTTTATATAAAAATACGCCCGATAAGCTGAAATTATAGTTTTTTTGTTGGGGCTGGTATTCGCAATCATGTGGACGCCGTGCGGATTAGAACATTTTTGAAAGAATTGAGACTAAGTTCATTTGATATAGCAAAATAATAAACGTGAGAAGTAGATGGGAAAGGAAGAAGATGATTCTGAATCATATTAATAATCTGAATTTAATTCATGATAATAGATCATCTCTTTTCTGTCAATAAGGAGTTTTAAAAATTGCTGTATGATGCATCAATATGCTGAAAAAAAGCAAAGGATTGTCTTTTTTTGTCATCCAGATTAACTGATATTTTTCTTGACACGGCGGAGGTATAGCGCATATGGTTGATTTCATTGGTGAACCTTAAATCGTCACGGAAAACCGAAAGGAGCGTCATTGAAAAGCCATAAAAAGGATGCCGTCAGGATTGAGGATCTGTATAAAAATTTTGGAGACCTCAAGGTACTGAAGGGAATATCACTGACGGCCAGAGAAGGGGATGTGATCTCACTTATCGGCTCCAGCGGTTCCGGGAAGAGCACCTTTTTAAGATGCATAAATCTTCTTGAAAAACCCACATCTGGAAAAATTTACGTGGGAGAAGAGCTTATCCGTTTGAAACAGAACCGCCACGGTGACATTGTTCCCGAGGACAAAAAACAGATTGACAGAATCAGGACAAAGCTTGGGATGGTGTTCCAGCATTTTAATCTGTGGGCTCATATGACGGTGCTTGAAAATATCATGGAGGCTCCGGTTCATGTCCTTCATCGCCCCAAAAAAGAATCAAAAGCCCGTGCCATGTCACTGCTTGAGAAAGTCGGTATCGCCGACCGGTGCAACTATTTTCCCTCCCAGCTTTCAGGCGGACAGCAGCAGCGGGCAGCCATCGCAAGGGCCCTTGCCATGGACCCGGATGTACTGCTGTTTGATGAACCGACCTCAGCCCTTGATCCCGAGCTTGTGGGAGAGGTCTTAAAGGTAATGCAGGATCTGGCAAAAGAAGGGCGAACAATGATCGTGGCCACCCATGAAATGGCCTTTGCCCAGGAAGTGTCTTCGGAAGTGATTTTTCTTGATCAGGGGCTTATTGAGGCCAAAGGGTCTCCTGATGATATATTTAAAAGTCCTGAGTCTCAACGATTACAGCAGTTTATATCTAACTTTATTTGATTTTCCCCCAGCCGTTTTATATCGTATTGCGGACAGTGATGAACGTCAATGGTCTGCAGCATGTTCATATAGCGACGGTTCGGCGATTATAAAGATCGTATCTCTGAAATTGTCATAACATGTGCGTGACCACAGCCTTGCCCCCCTTTGGTTCTTCCAATGTGAGGTGCGGCAGATGTGATGATCATGCCCGATAACATCAACCCCACAGAAAAAAAAGGAATGTCAAAATGAAAAAAGGAATTCTGGTTACCCTTATTATCGGTTTCTTTCTGTCTGCAGCCACAGCCTTTGGTGGAGACATTAAACAGGTGCGTATTGGCACGGAAGGGGCCTACCCTCCATTTAATCTCATTGATAAAAACGGTGAACTTCAGGGGTTTGATATTGATATTGCAAAGGCGCTTTGCCAGGCTGCCGGGGTGGAATGCCAATTTGTCGTGCAGGACTGGGACGGCATGATTCCCGGGCTTCTTGCAAAAAAATATGATGCCATCATCGCGTCAATGGCCATTACAGAGGAACGTGCGCAAAAAGTCGCCTTTACAGATAAATATTACATGACCCCTGCAAAATTTGTGGCAAAAAAAGGGGCTGGCATTGAGATTACACCGGAAGGTTTGAAGGGAAAAATTGTTGGTGTGCAGCGGGCAACGACCCATGAGAATTTTGTTCGGGATAAATTCGGTAAATCGGTGACCATAAAATCCTATGCCACCCAGGATGAGGCAAACATGGATCTGGTATCCGGCCGGGTTGACCTGGTTATTGCGGACTCTGTCGTTCTTCTTGAAGGTTTTGTCAATACCGATCAGGGAAAAGACTGTGAATTCACAGGCCCCGGATTTACAGATGAGCAATGGTATGGAAAAGGCATCGGCATTGCCATAAGAAAAGGCGATAAAGACCTTGTGGCGCTCTTTAATGACGCCATTAAAAAAATAAGAGCAAGCGGTGAATATAAAAAAATAAATGATAAATACTTCGATTTTGATGTTTACGGAAATTAATGGGGAAAGCGATTATTGTTTGATCTTCAAGGATATGGGTTCCTTCTCGTAAAAGGAGGACAACTGACATTGACCGTTGGTGTCTGCGCCATGGTGATTACCATACTGGTGGGACTGGGCGCATCTTTGTGCAAGTTGTCTAAAATAAAGACGCTCCAGCGCATGGCCGGGTTTTATACCACGGTGATTCGGGGTATTCCAGAGCTTGTGCTCATTTTGCTGGTTTATTATGGTGCGCCCACTCTGATGCAGGATGCCCTGACATTTTTCGGCATTGATACTTATATTGGCATCAATCCCTTTATTGCGGGGACCTTGACCATCGGGTTCATTTATGGTGCTTTTGCCACGGAGGTGTTTCGCGGGGCCTTCATGTCTGTGCCAAAGGGGCAGATTGAAGCGGCCCGGGCCTGCGGTATGGGAAGCGTTTTAGCATTCAGACGTATTCTTCTTCCCCAGATGTGGCGATTTGCCATTCCCGGCCTTGGCAACGTATGGATGGTTTTGATCAAGGCCACGGCATTGATATCGGTGATTCAGCTTCCGGAACTGATGCGCAATGCAGATATTGCCGTCAGAAGCACCAGAAAACCCTTTACCTGTTATTTTGCCGCCTCCTTGATTTACCTTTCCATAACCATTGTCTCTCTTTTCTTTCAGCAGTGGGCGGAAAAGAGAGCCAGTCGGGGAATAAAGGGGGGCGTATAATGGATATTGCCATCATTGTTGAAAGTATCCCTCGCCTTTTAAGCGGCGTTAAGGTGACCGTTGAAATTACCGGCTTGAGTGTTGTGCTCGGATTTTTGCTTGCCGTTCCATTGTCCATCATGCGCGTGTCAAAAAATCCGTTCATCCGTCTGCCTGTTTACGGGTTTAATTTCTATTTCAGGGGCACCCCCCTGCTGGTACAGCTTTTTTTGATCTATTACGGCAGCGGTCAGTTTCAGGAATTCTTTTCGAATGTGGGACTATGGCGTTTTTTCAAGGATGCTTATTTTTGTGCAGCCCTGTCCCTTACCCTGAATACCGCAGCTTACAGCAGTGAGATATTCAGGGGCGGTATTGAAGGGGTTTCACATGGACAGATTGAAGCCGCAAGGGCATGTGGCATGTCGGGTTTTCTGCTTTATCGGAGAATCATCATGCCCGCAGCTTTTAGAATTGCCTGGCCAGCCTATACCAATGAGGTGGTGTTTTTGCTGCAGGCATCTTCTCTGGTGTCCATTATCACCCTTATGGATATTACAGGGGTTGCCCGGGTGATTGCCGCAAGATCCTTTGCATTCTATGAGCTTTTTATCACCGCAGCCCTCATCTATCTTGTGCTGGTTTATGGGCTGATTTATGTCTTTAAAAAAGTGGAAAACAGAATCCTGGGATATCTCAGTCCTGATACCCTCTCATCCTGAGATGCTGAAGCCTTGAATATAAACCCACATGTCCTGGCGGACACTACGAATATTGATAATGGCATTATGCCGCCGCCCCCCGACGGGCAATGGTCCCGTACCGGAACTGTAGACAGCTCAATTGTCCGGTTCCTATTGCCCGTCGGAGGGCGGCTCTGCTGAGGTAAACTTGAAGGCTACCTTTGCATATAAACCCACATGTTCTGGCGGACACTACGAATATTGATAATGGCATTATGCCGCCCCTCCCCCGACGGGCAATGGTCCCGTACCGGAACTGTAGACAGCTCGATTGTCCGGTTCCTATTGCCCATCGGGGGAGGGGCTCTGCTGAGGTAGGCTTGAAGGCTACCTTTTCATATAACATTCATGGCTGCTATTACCAGCCACAACGAATATTGAAAAAGTAGTTGCGGTTAAACCCTGCACCCAGCACCCAGTACCCAGTACCCAAAACCCATCACCTTCTTTTTTATATAAAAAACAAACGAAAGTAGCTGAATATACGCATGATTGATAAAATTGATACCCTGATGCATTCTCTTATCCAGCATGGAAAACTCAATGACAGAATTTATCTGTTAAAACTTGCCCATGAAGATTGCCCTGAAATTATTTCCCAACTGAACGATCTTGCCCGGAAAAATGGCTATTCAAAAGTGATTGCCAAGGTGCCAGCCAGGTTTCGGCAATGCTTTGTGGATGGGGGTTATATTGAAGAAGCCTATATCCCGGGATTTTTTAATGAAAAAATGAATGGGAAAAAAAATGGCGGAACAGATGCCTTATTCATGGGAAGATTCAGGGATGTAAAGCGAGGTCGCCATGTTGAAAAAGAGTCTGTTAATGCCGTGTTAACGCTTGCCCGTAAAAAAAGAGGGAATGGGCAAATACCTGATCTGCCCTCTGGATATACCTTCAGGATGCCGGGGAAAAAGGATGTTTTTCACATGGCAGCCCTGTACAGGAAGGTGTTTCCAAGCTATCCGTTTCCCGTTGATGATCCGGGCTATCTGGCACAGACCATGGATGAAAACAGCCTTTACTTCAGCATCTGGAAGGGGGATAAGCTGGTTTCTCTTTCTTCTGCTGAAATGGACAGAAAAGCAAAAAATGCGGAAATGACCGATTTTGGGACATTGCCGGGGCATAGAGGTCGGGGCCTTGCCCTTTTTCTGCTTGAAAAAATGGAAAAAGAAATACCAAAGTTGGGCATAAAAACAGCTTATACCATTGCAAGGGCCTTATCTTTTGGCATGAATATCACCTTTGCCAGGGCCGGATACACCTATTCCGGGACATTGATCAACAATACCAATATCTCAGGTCAGATAGAAAGCATGAATATTTGGTTCAAGGGCCTGAGGCATCCTTAGAATGACCGGGGCATATAAAAGAGACGCGACCGTCGATCCGGGGCCGGATCGGGTGCCCGTTGGGGGTGATATTATGCCATTTTCATACTTCGTTGTGACCAAGCCCCAGAAATTTCTTTCAACCTGCTGCTATGATGAGCGTTTTAACTGTCGTTTGGGGTTATATTCGATCCCGTACCGCCTTGACATGATAAAAACTTGAAAAATCATTTTTCCCCGCAAAGCCCATTTCCAGATTTACATACCAGCCGGAAATAAAGGTGCAGCGGTCGCTGCTCCATAAATAGGTCTGCCGGGTGTCAAATATGGGTTCAAGGCAATGGCCGCTGCCCTGGGGCAGGGGAGACAGTATGGTGATGAGCTCCTCAATGGTGGGCAGACGCCAAGGCGATGCACTTTTTTCCCGGTGGTTCAGTTCTGCAATGTAGTCATGGGCATCCTTCCAGTTCATGGGGTAGGGCGATCCCGATGTCTGCCATACCAGGCCGGTGACATGATCCAGCACCTGATCGGGTTTAATTTTTTCAAAACTGTTTTTCAAAAAGGTTTTCGGTGCCATGAGGGATGTCAGGTTGAAACGTTCCGGCGCATCGCCTTCAAAGGTTTTAATAGGGGTTTTCCGGGGAGGATCACAGGATATCTCCAGTGGCGGTTCATCCAGAAAATCCGCTGGCAAGGTGCACATGAGCGCTTTTTTTTCAAGCCATTGGTGTTTTAATTTTTCCAATTCAATGGTCATTTCATGGGTTGTCTGGAATCGGCTGGATGGTTCGGGGTGCATGGCTTTTTGAAAAAACATATCCCAATGCTCATCCAGATCACCGTTGTACGAGCTGGCCAATACCTGGTTGTTTTGGGGCAATATGCCGGTGACCATGCGAAACAGCATCACCCCCATGGAGTAAAGATCACTGGTTTCCGTGGCCTGGTCTGGATTTTTTTCTTGCTCCGGTGCCGCATAATAGGGTGAGCCCACCTTGACGCTGCCATGGACCTTCACCGCTTCTCCCCGAAGTTTGGATAACCCGAAATCCCCGATTTTAACATCGTCAAGTTCCGTCAGCATGATATTGAAGGGCTTTATATCCCGGTGGATAATTCCTGACCAGTGCAGGCAGCCAAGACCATCCAGGATCTGCCGGGCATAATCAAAGGTTTTTTCAAGGCTTAAAACCCGCGTGGGCAGTTCTGTCTCCATGGATTCCCCCATCAACTGCCCCAGGTTGTTGCAGTAAAAATCCATGGTGTAGAACAGTTTCCCGTCTGAACGATCAAAATCAAAGAGTTCCAGTATGTTGGGGTGGCGGATTTTTGCCATGGTAATGGCTTCCTGGGTGAAAATGGCTTCCACGGCTTCCCGGCCCATCACCGATATTAAAAGAGGGTTGGGGTCAAGATATTTCAGGGCACCGATTTTTCCGGTGACCGGGTACTGGATTTTAAAGACTTTCCCCATGCCGCCCTGGCCGAGCAGGCCTGTTACATTGTATTTTCCTATTTTTTTCATGCTCTTCTTGTGTTTTGTTTATGGATTGCAATGTGTGATCGTTAAGTTTTTTTAAATCCGGATTATGGTGATAATTTACTGGCAAAGGATTCGGGAAGACCTGCATCAATGATTTTTTGCATGGTCACTTTATAGGGGTATGGCACATAAATGACTTCAATGCTGTGGGATCTGGTGTGATATATGAGTATTTTGGCATCTTTATTGGCATCCCGGGGTTGTCCCACACTGCCCGCGTTGATAAGATATCGATAGTTTCTGTGCAGTGATTCTCCTTCCCGGGTCAGGGGTCGACGGTGGAGTTCCCCCTGGTTTGTGCATTCAATGATTTCAAGTTCATGGGTATGGCCACAGAAACAGATGGACTGGCCCATGTCTGAAATTTTTCTGGCAAGGAGCCTATCAGACAGTTGAAAGGGATATAAAAAAGGAGACCGGGGGGGCACCCCATGGACAAATCGAAGGTTCTCTTTTACCATGGCGGTTTCATGGGTGTGTATGGATTTTACATGCTTTAAAGATAGATCTGCAGTGGTTTTGACAACGGATTTGCGGGCCACCGGGTTGAACCAGTTAAGAAACCGTGGATGTTTGATGACCATTTCGTGGTTGCCAAGGATGGATTCTACTTTTTCCCGGGTAAGCAGGGCCATGACTTCGTTGGGGTTCGGGCCATATCCGATGTTATCTCCCAGGGAGATGATGCGATCCGCGGCACAGGAGTGAAGGCGTTCAAACACCGCTTGTAATGCTTCCAGGTTTCCATGAATATCAGAGATGATGGCAATGTTCACTTTTTTTCCAGATTAAATGTGGGGTTAAGTTCATTTGGCCCATCAATTGGGACGGCTGGCCCATGTTATGATCAAGCCCAAATAATGCTATACCGGGTGTGGATCAAAATCAAACAAAAAAATAAGACCCATCACAAAGTCGGCCCCACTGGATCACCCATTGTCCAGGGGGGCCGATGTCATGGTCAGTCTGGATTTTATCGGCAAATCAGATGGATTGGATTAACTTATAAAAAAACTTGTGTGTATGCAACACATCATGCAAGACTTGGATAAAGTGTTACCAACCGATCACCCAGCATCTGTGCCAGGCGTTTGTAAAGAAGGCTTTCGCTTGAAGGAGATTTTGCCAGATTCTCCAGAAAACTGTTTTTTTCAATTTTAATGGCTTTAACTGGTTCCACGCAAAGGGCCGTTGCCGAATAGGTCTCCCTGCCCACCAGGGAGGACCATCCAATAACCATACCCGCATCCTTTGCCATGAAAACCACAGGCCCCTCGCTACCGATGCTCAGCTTTACCCGTCCTTTGATAAGTACATAGAAAAAATTTGCTGTCTCGTCCTGGTTGAACATGACAGTCCCGTCTTCAAAATCTACTTTTTCTGCCTGGTTCATGACGTCTTTTACAAATTCACCGTCCATTCCCCAGAAAAGATCTCCTTGAGTAAGATACATATTTCCCCCTTTATCCATCGTGATTTGCCGAAATCTGCGATATTTTTTGTATCTTTGCTTTAAAGTTAAATGGTGGGTTAGATGCTTTTTCTATAAGCTACATGGCTGTAACCGCCACAACGAAAAATAAAATTCCTATGATTTCAAATTCGTGGGCGGGATTAAATGTAAATCCACATATCCTGGAGGACATAAATAAGCAGGGAGATGGCATGATGTAGCACCCAACGGTTACCAGATCCGGCCCTGTGGACCTTTTGCCCTGTCTTTCTTTCTGGTCGATGCCTGGAGAGAGTTTGCTGAAGGGAAAAAAACAGGTTGAAATGAGTCGATGAGTCGACTTTGGTGGTTGCTTTTTCCGATGATGAACATCAGAGTTATTCATATCAGATGCAGGCGTGATGAAACCTATGAAATTATAGTTTCTATTATATAGAATTGGTTGTTCCTGTCAAGGGAAGAGAACAAAATCGGGCTTGGTCCAGCAAGGAACCAAGCCTGATTTATCTTTGATCTGAAGATTACAAGTGCCGATGATCATCGGTGATGGTCTCAAATTTCCCCCGGGTCAGCCGGAGTAAATCTTCGGGGGAAAGTTCAATATCAAGCCCCCTGCGTCCGGCACTGACATAAATGGTGGGAAAGTCTTTAGCTGAGTCATCAATGATGGTGGGTAAGCGTTTTTTCTGCCCCAGAGGGCTGACCCCTCCCAGCACATAACCGGTGGAACGCTCCACCTCCGCCGGGGTTGCCATGGCTGCTTTTTTGGCGTTACAGGCCTTTGCCATGCGCTTCATGTTCAGCATGGCAGCAACCGGAATGACTCCCACGACAAGGGCACCGGTGTCCAGGGACACCACAAGTGTTTTAAACACCTGTTCTTCGGGGACTTTAAGTTTTAGAGCTGCTTCAATACCATAGGACTCGCCTGCGGGATCATGGGTGTATTTATGTATGGTATGGTCAATTTTGGCTTTTTTGGCGGCATTGATACCAGGGGTCATAAGATGTTTTCTCCTTTCACATGAACATTTCCTGGGTAATGGACTTGCCGGGAGGGATATGAAGAAAAAATTCCGGGTCATGGGGGCCGTAAAGCAGTTTTCTGAAAAAAGACAGATCGCTTGTCACCTCCGTCAGGGTCATGCCAAAGAATGCGGCATTTTTATTTGCCTGATCCCATATGGGGGCCATGTCCGTTCCCGGGGAGGTGATCAGGGCAAAATGACTGTAGTGCTTCAGCTCTTCTTTCATGCCCCATTCCGACATTTTCTGTCCCATTTTGGGGATGTATTCCTGTTCCATGATGGCCAGGGGATCTTTTCTGTTTAGAATGGTCCCGGGGGTTAGATAATAGTGGGCTGTGCCCAGACCAATCCTGGATTTCCCTTTGCCCACAAACCCCAGAAAAAGATCCAGGCAGTCATGGACCCTTGGCACAATCAATGTGGCCCGAGAGGAACTGACCCCCACCACTCCGTTGGAACAAAGGCCATAGCCTAAAACAATTTTGTCATACCGGTTTGAAATTCCATGAATTTTTTCCTGGAGAATCTCTGGAATTCTGGCAGGGGTCCGGTGAAGATCCGTATCCAGAAAGTGTATGTCCGGTCCGTTGTCATCTGATATAAGGGAGGTGAACTCATGGAAAAGAGATCCACAGGCAATGACGGCATGGGGTAAGGAGCTGGTTTCAGGCTGAGTCATCAATTCTTGATCCCATGGTATTGTTTTGCCGGTGGAAATCCCATACTTGTGACAAAACTGTTCATGAAATCCGGGGAATCGGCCAGCTGGACATGTTTCATCTTGTCCAGCGTCGTTTCCAGAAAAAGTCGCTGGGAGGCATGAGTTAAAAGGATGGTACTGCCGTCAATGGATGCATTGCCGCAAAATATCACTTTGTCTGCGGCATTGGGGGGAATAAGGCCGATTCGTTCCATGTTTGAAGGTTTTAGGTAATTGCCGAATCCTCCTGCAATATAGATGCTGTCAAGATCGTCGCAGGTGATCCCTCCGGTTTGCAGGATAATATCAATACCTGTGCGCACCGCGCCCTTGGCCAGCTGGATCTTGCGGATGTCTTTCTGGGTTAAATGGATGCCCTCTCCGTATACAAAGGCCGGTTGATCATTCAGGGCCACCACGGAAGTGTTTTTTTCATCCTTGTCTGAAAATCTTCCCGAGGGGTCCAGGATATCGGTGGCCAGAAGGGCGGCAATAAAATCCACAATCCCGCTGCCGCATACCCCTTTTACCTTGCCACCGCCAATGGTCTGGAATTTTAACTCACCGTTGATAATCTCGACTTTTTCCACAGCCCCGTCTGTGGCCCGCATGCCCGTGGAAAGCCCCATGCCTTCAAAGGCAGGTCCTGCAGCGGTGGAGGTGGTAAGCCGCTGGCCTTTTACGTTGAGGCACATCTCTCCGTTGGTGCCCATGTCAATGTAGAGAATGGATTTACTGTCATCAAAAAAATCAGGACATAAAATCAGGCCGGCGGTGATGTCTGTGCCCACAAAGGCATGCATCACCGGTGGCAGATATACCCGGGCGGCCTTGTTCACCTTAAGGCCGAACTGGCCTGCCGGGTAGGTGGTGCCCCCCTTGATGTCAAAGGTAAATGGTACCCGCCCCAGGGGGGTGGGATCTATTTTTGCGGCCAGTTGGAGCATTGTGGTGTTGGCGCCGATGGTGACATCTACTATTTCATCGGGATGGGTTTTTGTGGTTTTACAGGCCTGGGCAAGGAGTGAGTTTAATTTGTTCTGCACCAGAGACCCCATTTCATCAAGGCCATCCGGGGTCTCAGCGTACTGGATACGGGTGAGCACATCATGGCCGTGGACCACCTGGGGATTAAGGCTGGAACCCGATGCAAGGATTTCGCCTGTTGTAAGCGATACAAGGCAGATCACCATGGTGGTGGTGCCGATGTCAATGGCAAGCCCCTTGGGTGTGTAATGGGAAAGCCAGGTGTCGAGATGTATTTTATCTGATGCTCTGTCATGGACCAGAAAAAATTTCTCCTGCTCTTTAATTAATCGAACGGCGGGCAGGGCATCCTTTTGTTTGATCAGGTTATTTTGAAGCAGGATACGTCCCTGGTTGCGTTCGGCTTTATCATAGACAAAATTGTCTTCCAGCCGGATGGTGATGTTTTTTTTCGCAATGGCCTGGCAGGCCAGTCGCAGACCCTTTTTATCATCCGTGTCTGAAATGTCTTCATGGGGGGTGGATGGCACATGTTCCGGGGGATCCACCCACACCTTGCATTCTCCGCAAACCCCCTGGCCACCGCAGGGGGTTTCAATGGCGATTCCCGCCCGTTCCAGACCATCATGGAGGGTTTCTCCATGGTTCATTTCCACTGTAACCCCAATGGGTTCCACACATATGGTTATCATTAAATCATCACCTTTAAGCCGTGAAACCTAAATATTCATATTCAGGAAATACGCCTTGATTGCGGCAAAAAAAACTGACCGGTTCGTTAAAATATTTAGCCTGATAACATTTTTAAAATACGATAAAATTAATGATTTGATGGAATCTGTCAATGTTTTTCAGGGTCTGGACAGTTTTTTTTTTCAAGGGTAGCCCTGGTTATTGGCCAGGGACGACTTTTCCATGTAGTTGCAGAGATTTTGATCAAGCTTGCATAAGCATTCCCGATTGCAATTGCTCGTTTCTACAGTTGACACGCTCTCTTATGATCCACTATAATGCAATTAAGGTGTACGAATCACATCATAGATTTGTTTTTGAATGGACATGAACTTATTTATGAATTGTTGCTCTCCCGCATTCAACACGATTATATACGGAATTCTTTCCCAGCTTTCTCCACGAAAAATGTTGACCCCACCCCACTACTTTTGGTCTCAGATGAAGTATGCCGTTATTTGATGTGATTTTATAGGCTTATTTATAAAAGCGCTGAGACTTTCTCACACCTCCGGCCAAGTTTTCGATTCTGATGCTCCAATGATTGTCCCGGGTGGTCGGTGTTGTGTGATCAACCCTGCAAGGTGAAAGGAGGCACTATGGAATCAAAAAGACGGAAAGTCAATCAGATCATAGAAGATCGGGTTAAGAAATGGGAATATGAAAAAACTCAGTGTCAAACCAAACCCATTCCCATCAGACCGGTGGTGAGCATTTCCAGGGAAGCGGGAAGCGGCGGGCGAATCATTGCAGAGCGCCTTGCCCAGAAGCTTGGATTTGATCTTTTCCACCAGGAGGTGGTCCATGAGATGGCAAAAAATGCTGATATCAGTGTCCGTTTCATTGAAACTCTGGATGAAAGGGGGCTAAACACCCTGGATAACTGGATCGCGTCACTGGTGGATGAACGGTATCTCTGGCCGGATCAGTACCTGCATCACCTGATGAAAGTCATTGGAACCATTGGAAAACATGGCAACAGTATCATTGTGGGGCGGGGAGCCAATTTTATTCTACCCCCAGAAGTGAGGATCAGTGTCAGAATCATCGCTCCTTATGAGTTTCGCTGTGCCCATGTGGCAAAGGAGTTTGACGTGACACCGGATGAAGCCGCCCGGCGAATCACCAAGACAGAATCCACCAGAAAGTCATTTGTCTGGAAATATTTCAATGCATCCATTGCCGATCCTGAAAACTACGGGCTGGTTATTAATAGCGGAGTGGTCTCCATGGATGATTGTGTTGAGATAATTGAAAAGGCAGTCCAGGGGCGATTGAAACAATGAAAAAGAGACTGCTTTGATCACGAAGGCCTGCCAAAGATGACGGGTTGCTAAACTACTGAACAAGCCCCCATAATTTTAATAAGTCCTGTTTCGGATGGAAACAGGACTTTTTTTATTTTTATGATATTTCAATATTGTAATATTTTTAATTTTTATTTCAATATTGTTTTATGTTGGCAGGGGCATGGAATATGAATGATATAGAATATGTTAGTTATATAATATTTTAATTAATTAATATAAATTATATTAGATGGTTGTGTTTTTAACGAGGATGGTTTGTTATATGCTGGCATGTAAATTGCTTACGGTTGAAGAGCATGGGAACGAATTAATCCCATCACTGAACACGCATCGGTATATTGATATTGTATAGTTTACTTTGAAAGGAGATAAATTCCATGAAAAAAATTGAAGTGATCATTAAACCCTTTAAACTCGATGAGGTAAAAGAGGCATTGAATTTACTTGGAATAACCGGCATGACATTGTCCGAGGTAAAGGGGTTTGGTCGCCAGAAAGGGCACACAGAGATCTATCGCGGGGCAGAGTACCAGGTGGATTTTGTACCCAAGATTAAATTGTCCATCGTGGTGGAAGCAGATATGTCGGATAAAGTGGTGGAAACCATTTTAAAAACAGCGGGCACCGGAAAGATAGGGGACGGTAAGATTTTTGTCCTGCCCGTGGAAGAGGCCATCCGCATTCGTACCGGAGAGAAGGGCGGATCGGCCATTTAAATTTTTTGCAGTGCTTTTTTAAATCAAACAATCCAGGTTGGAATGGAGAAAAATAATGAAATCCCTTATTCTTGCAGCAGGTATTACCGTTTTTATGACAATGAATGGATGGGCCGCAGATGATGCCCCAACGGCGTTGACAAACAAGGCAGCCATTGATCTGGTTCAAACCCATGCCAATTATCTTTGGACCCTGGTGGCGGCCACTTTGGTGTTTTTCATGCAGGCAGGGTTTGCCATGGTGGAAGCAGGGTTCACCAGGGCCAAGAATGCCATCAATATAATGATGAAAAATCTCATGGACTTTTCTGTGGGTAGTCTGGCCTTTTGGGGCATCGGATTCGGATTGATGTTCGGGACCAACTCCAGTGGTTTTTTAGGAACCACCGGCTTCTTTTTAAGCGATTTTTCCCTGGATGGCGATCCCTGGGTACTGGCGTTCTGGATGTTCCAGGTGGTATTTGCGGCCACGGCTGCCACCATCGTGTCCGGTGCGATGGCCGAGCGTACGAAATTTTCCGCCTATCTGGTGTATAGTTTTTTTGTCAGTGCTTTGATTTATCCCATTTTCGGAAGCTGGGCCTGGGGAAGTCTGTTCCATGGTAATGGCTGGCTTGAAAAACTGGGGTTCATTGATTTTGCAGGTTCCACAGTGGTGCATTCCGTGGGTGGCTGGGTGGCACTGGCCGGTGCCATGGTGCTGGGGCCGCGTCTTGGCAAATATACAAAAGACGGGGGCATTCGTCCCATCCTGGGTCATAATATCCCCCTGGCATCCCTTGGCGTTTTTATCCTGTGGGTGGGATGGTTCGGGTTTAATCCCGGTTCTACCACCACAGCAGATACCAGCATTGCCATGATATTTGTTAACACCAATATGGCAGCGGCCACCGGCGCTGTTGTGGCCATGATCGTTTCCTGGATAAAACTTGGAAAACCAGAGGTAGGCATGAGTCTCAATGGTGCCCTGGCAGGCCTTGTGGGCATCACCGCCGGATGCGCCAATGTTACCCCCGGCAGTGCCATTATCATTGGTGCCGTGGCCGGTGTTCTGGTTGTCTTTTCGGTTCTGTTCTTTGATAAAATGAAGATTGATGATCCCGTGGGTGCGGTATCTGTCCATGGCGTATGCGGTGCCTGGGGTACTCTTGCCGCCGGTCTTTTCAACATTGGCGGATGCACCGTGGGAATTGTGACCACCCAGCTCATCGGTATGGGTGTCTGTTTTGCCTGGGCCTTTGGTGTGGGTTTCATCATGTTTAAAGTCATTGCCGCCACCATGGGACTCAGGGTTTCTGCCGAAGAGGAACTGGAAGGGCTGGATTTTGTGGAACACGGTGGTAACGCCTATCCAGATTTTAAACTTTAATTCCATAAACTGAGGTGAAGCCGGGGAAAAATAAACTCCGATAGCCATAGTTATTGTTTCAATTAAAAGAGATTTTTCCGGGGCGGTGTCCTGGAAAAATTTCTTTGTTTTTTTGGTATTGACATAATATTTCACCTTGTTTAAAAAGGAGAATTTGTCCTTTTTAAAATGGAAAAAATCATGTCCATAATTGCCGCAGCCAGTCCTTTTTTTCTTTTATTTTTATCGACCCTGATGCTTTCCATGGCAGGGGCTCTGCAAAATACCCTGTTGAGTGTCCGCATGAGTTATGCCGGGTGGGATGAGCAGATCATTGCCATCACCATGTCGGGGTATTATGTGGGGATGATCCTTGGCTTTTTCATCTGCCAGGAAATCGTAAAAAGGGTGGGCCACATAAGGGCATTCACCACATTTGCCGCCACTACTGCCTTTATTGCCATCGCCCATGGCCTGTATGATCTGCCCCTTTTCTGGTTTGTGCTGCGGGTGTGCAGTGGCATCTGCATTGCCTCTTTATACATGGTGGTGGAAAGCTGGGTAAATGAACTGGTGGCCTCCGAGGTCAGGGGACGTGTGCTTTCCCTTTATATGGTTGTTGTCTACTTTGGCAATGGGCTGGGACAGATGATGCTTAATGTGGCTCCCATTGAAGAAAATATTCTGTTCATGGTGCTGGGAATGCTCTTTTCTCTTTGCATTGTTCCCATTTCTCTGACCCGGGCCATTTATCCCCAACCTTTATCCGTGGTGCATTACAATCTATTGAAGCTTGTGAAGCTTGCACCCTTTGCCATGTTTGGCAGTTTTGTTTCAGGTATGATTAATGGATCGTTTTATGTCATGGGGCCCCTTTATGCCCTTGGAATTGGCCTTGACATTGCCCGGGTTACGGTTTTTATGACGGTTACCATCTGGGCCGGCCTTGTATTTCAATGGCCCGTGGGCATTGTTTCTGATCGGTTTGACCGCCTGGCAGTCCTGTCTGTACTGGGATTTTTTACAGCGGTGATATCCTCTGCCATTGCCCTTACCGGTCATCTGGACTATAGTATGCTCTTGGGATTAACGGCGCTGTTTGGGGTTGTTTTTTCCATTTATCCCGTGGCAGTGGCCAGGGCCCAGGATAATATTGACACGGAAAACATTGTTCCCATCAGTGCGGCCCTGATTCTTTGCTACAGTGTGGGCTCCGGCATTGGTCCGGTTATTTCTTCTGCAGTCATGAAGGCCACTGCGCCTTCGGGACTGTATATTTTTTGTGTCCTTTGCTCTGCCATCCTCGGGCTTACGGCCCTTTACTTCAGGAGGCATCTGAGTGTGGATACCAATGATCTGTCCGCCTATGTGCCCATGCCTCGGAAATCACCGGTTATAAGTTCCCTGCACCCTGAACACTGGGAGAATGATGACCAGGAATAATTTGCTTTTGTGATCAGGCCCGATTTTTTTTATGCTGGAGTTCGGGCTCTTTTACATATTTAGCCTGTTTCATTCCTGGAAAAAAGGAGGTTTTTTTGATGAGAGTAATAAGTCCGGAAATTGCTGCCGGTTTATTCCGGCGGGCCATGTCTGCATCAATGGCGATGTGGGTTATTGTATTTGTTTTTCTGATGATACTCCCCTTTACCGTTTGGGGAGACGTGGGTGATAAAATTGAAGTGTTTGTCAGCATTGCGCCACAGGCGGACTTTGTACAGCGCATCGGCGGGGACCGCCTTGAAGTTTCTGTGCTGGTGCCACCGGGCAAGAGTCCTGCCACCTACGCACCATCATCGGAGCAGATGCTAAAGCTGTCCAGGGCTTCAATTTTGTTCATCGTTGGGGTACCCTTTGAATCTGCCCTGATACCCAAAATAAAGGCCATGGCTCCGGGGCTTGATATTGTGGATACCCGTAGGGGGCTTTCTTTGCGCACCTTTGCCGACAGCGAGGAACTTAACCATGAAGACACAGATGATAACGAATCAGCACAAGAGCACTCCCATGGCAAAGAAAACATTGATCCTCATATCTGGATGAGTCCAAAGCTGGTGAAACAGCAGGCAGGGACCATGTGCGAAGCCCTTTGTTCTCTAGCACCGGCTGACGCGTCTTTGTTCAGAAAGAATCTGGAGGCATTTGAGCGGGATCTTGATCTTCTGGATCAGAAGATCAGGCAAGTGCTTCTTCCCCTCCGTGGACAAACCCTTTTTGTATTTCATCCGGTATTTGGTTATTTTGCCGATGCCTATGGATTAAAACAGCTTGCGGTGGAGCGGGGGGGGAAAACCCCAAAAGGAAAGGATTTGGTGTCTTTTATACAAATGGCCCGGGAGAATCAGGTGCGGGTGATCTTTGTGCAGCCCCAGTTTGACCAGCGGGTGGCAGCCAAGATTGCATCTGCCATTGGGGGGGCCGTGGTTCCCCTGGACCCCCTGGCCCGGGATTACATGGAAAATCTTTCCCGCATGGCCCAGACTATTCAGATTTCCCTTGGGGCCCATTGATTTATTGTAAAGATTCGGCCACCACCCCAGATTCACCTATTTGGGCCTGTTCACATGGCATTGGTTATGCTACGCAGTCCCAAATACGCGAATCTGGGGCACTGGCCAAACATTTATTGTTTCTGTTTTATATGAAAAGGTAGCCTTCAAGTTTACCTCAGCAGAGCCGCCCCCCGACGGGCAATAGGAAGCGGCCAATTGAGCCGTCTACGGTTCCGGGCCGGGCCCATTGCCCGTCGGGGGGCGGCGGTATATTGCCATTTTCATGTTTCGTTGTGTTCGCCAGGACATACGGGTTATCTGGAACCGATGGGGGCCTCAGTTGTTTTTATGGGGTCGGGGTACCCCCAGGGCCTGAAGTTCCTCAAGTACCCATTCAACCATGGCAGTTAGACGACCTTCAATCACCGGGGTCAGCTCGGGATGCAGGGTGGTTATGTCCTGGGGTTCAACACCCAGAATTACGGTTTCGGGGATATTGCCCATGAGCCTGCAAAGGCTTAATGCTTCCAGAAGATCCACCTGGTGCATGGAGTTTTTACCCAGAATTCTGTTGGGAATCTCTTCCCCCTCAAGGCGGTGGAAATCACCGGGTGTGCTTTTGTTAAGAATCGTGTCCACCACAATGAGCTTTTGTGCATGGGAGATGACCCCCAACAGATTGACCCCCAGCACCCCGCCATCCACAATGGTGACATGATCCGGGAAAACATAATCTTTTTCAAGCCGTTCCACGACTTTGATGCCAAAACCATCGTCGGCGTATAGAATATTACCCACCCCCAGCACCATGATTTGCGATTCCATTAAATCCCCTTCCTGCATTGCAGCACAAAGCCCGGTCCATGTCATGGGCCGGGCTTTGAGTTTTTTGGTTAACGTATAATCACTTGATGATTCATTCTTAAGCTATTTGGCCTTTGATGCAACGCAGTACATGGGCAAAAGGCAGGTTGTTTCGTTCAAGTTCTTTCATCTGCGGTCGTTAAGGCCTTCGCCCTCAGTTAATCTGGTGTATTCAGATCCAGATATGCTGTGCTGCCAATGGCCTTAAATCACCCTGACTTTATAAGTCTCGTTGGTGTGTGGATCAATGACATGCACAGCGCAGGCAATGCAGGGATCATAGGAATGAACGGTTCTTAAAATTTCCAGTGGTTTTGAGGCATCGGCGATGGGGGTGCCGATGAGGGATCGTTCCACAGGGCCTTTGTTGCCCTTGGCATCCGCCGGTCCGAAATTCCATGTGGAGGGAACCACATACTGGTAATTTTTGATTTTACCACCTTCAATTTCTATCCAGTGACCAAGAGCCCCCCTTGGTACATCATTGAGGCCAAACCCCTTGCCCTTGTCCGGCATGGTCCAGGACTGATAGGTCTTTTTATCACCCTTGGAAATATTTGATTTCAGGGTATCAATCCAGCCGCCCATGGCATTTCCAATCAACTGGGTTTCAACGCCCCTTGCGGCGGTTCTGCCCAGGGTGGAAAACAAAGCTTCGGCACCCACACCAAGGGTTTTTAGAACGCCATCCACGGCTGTTTTTGCAGAAGGATCTCCCTTGCCATAGGCCACAAGAACCCTTGCAAGGGGGCCGACTTCTGCTGCAAGACCATCGTATCGAGGGGCTTTAAGCCATGTGTACTGCTTTGCCGTATCGTAACTGGTTTCTCCCTGGATGGGCTTTGTCTCTCCCTCAAAAGGATGTCTGGCGGTTCCCTTCTCATACCATGCCCGGGTCACATCTTCGGTGATCCGTTGGGTGTCCATGGCTTCCACTTCAAGGCCTTTGCGGATGAAACCGGCGGGCATGAGTTTTTCTTTTTCCGCCGCGTCATTGGCAAAATCACCATAGGAAAGGAAGGCGTTATTGTTGCCGCCGATGGCACCCCAGTCCTTGTAGAAGGATGCCACTGCCAGTAGATCCGGTATATATATTTGATCGATGAATTCTGTTGTTTCCTTCCAGATAGCCTCAAACTCGGCAATGCGGGTGACATTGAGGTCTGCCACCGAGGTCACCCCGCCCACCACCAGGAACTGGGGATGGGGATTTTTGCCGCCGAAGATGGCGTGCATGCGGGCGGCCTTTGCCTGGAGCTGCAGGGCTTCAAGGTAGTGGGCCGTGGCAAGCAGATTGGCTTCCGGCGGCATCACATAGGCGGGATGTCCCCAGTATCCATTGTTAAAGGGGCCCAGCTGGCCGCTGGAGACAAAGGTTTTGAGTTTTTCCTGAACACTTTTGAAATATTCGCTTTTCTGGTGACGTCCACTTACATTGGCGGATAGTTTTGCCGTTTTTATCGGGTCTGCACTTAATGCGCTGACAATATCCACCCAGTCCAGTGCGTGGAGATGATAAAAATGAACCAGATGATCGTGTTGGAACTGTGCACCATGCATTAAATTTCGGATGAGACGTGCATTTTCAGGGATGGTGATGTTGCATGCATCTTCCACGGCCTTCACCGAGGCAAGGGCATGAACATAGGTACACACACCGCAGGAACGCTGGACAAAATGGTGGGCATCCCGGGGGTCTCTGCCTTTGAGCATCATTTCAATGCCCCGGAACATCTGCCCGGAACACCAGGCATCTTTTACCTTTCCATTTTCAATTTCCACCTCTATTCTCAGATGGCCTTCGATCCGTGTGATGGGATCGATTACAATTCTTTTACCCATAATAATATCCTCTATATGATGAAATTTTTCGGCTGTTTACAACAAAATTATTTTTTTTGAGGGGGTGAATAGTTTTTGATTTTCCGTTTAATCAGGGTACAACATGTAAAGGATCCCTACCTGGATTCTTAAAACGGTAAATCTTGAATGATGTCTTGGGTTCTCATCCCTCTTCGTAGAACGGTGTCATGGCATCCCAGAAATCAGGCTCACTACACCCAATGCAGGGGTGTCCTGCCTGGATGGGAAAGCTGGTACCGTCATTAAATTTTGCTGTGGGACAATTATTATAGGTTTCAGGTCCTCTGCATCCCATTTTGTAGAGGCAATACCCCATTTCCGCTTCTTTGGAGCCGAATTCCTCAACAAATTCGTCATTTTCAAAGTGCGGCAGTCTGGGACAGCGGTCATGGACGGTGTCTGCGTAGGCAAACAGGGGGCGACCCAGTTCGTCCAGCTCAATCTTTTCCTTGTTGAGATATTTCACAATGGTTGACAACAGATTCAGCGGGTTGGGGGGGCATCCGGGCAGATTGATGGTGGCAACGTCGATGGCATCTTTTACCCCTTTGTACCCGCCAGGGTTGGGAGCAGCCGCCGGGATGCCACCATAGGCGGCACAGGTGCCAAGGGCGATGGTGGCAGCGGCTCTTGGAATAATGGATTTGGCAATTTCCAGAAAGGTTCTGTCTGCCACTTTGCCATAGGAGCCATTGAATTTTGTGGCAATGGAACCCTCCACAACGCATACAAATTTTCCATCATATTTTTCAACGGCATCGTGCAGGGATTTTTCCGCCTGGTGTCCTGCGGCTGCCATGATGGTTTCATGGTATTCCACAGAAATGATTTCAAGGATGATAGCTCCCACATTGGGAGTCCTTAAAAAGGCCTCTGAACACCCGGTACATTCAGCAAAGTGAAGCCAGATGACCGGTGGACGTGGGGCTGCCGCAGCTGTTTCAATGGCATTTACCACCTGGGCTGTGCAGGATATTGACAGGCCCATGGAGGCTGTCAGTGCGGTGCAGTACTTTAAAAAAGCGCGTCTGGAAACCCCTTTTTTTTCCAGATTTTCGTAAAATTGCCGGTTCTCATGTTTTTTTTCCATTGCAACTCCTTGATGCAGTTCAGGTTATAAGTTCGGCATAGGGCCTTGTGGGACGGATCAGTTGTATATTGCAGATTTTCCTGGTTAATGGTTAGGAGATGTCAGTATCAGGAGTCTGTCTTATTAATCTTAGTCGCAATATCGGCCATCAAAATTTGGTGGAGCAATGTGGTCAGGCTTGTGTTATTGAAGGTTGAAGTCTTTTTATCAGGGTTTATCTCTTTGACAAGTGACTGTGCATAAAGATAGTTGTCAATAAAAACTTAATAACGAAAGCCTGGTTCCAGCCAAAGGTAGTAGCCATTTTGACCAAGCCCGCTATTTTATTAATCAGATATGGGTTTTTCTGCTACACGTGTTGTGTCTTAAGTGTCTTTTAATATTTGATAAAATTTTATAGTAAGAGCACAAGAAGAGGCTGGCTGCATATGCAATATCTGCAAAAAATGGTGGGAGCGCATCGTGGTAAAACTGTCTCCTTAATTTATAATGAGTATTTGCGAAGTATGTATCTCGTGGGTTAGCCAAGAAAACTTCTTGATAGATTCGTATTTGTTTATGCAATGTTTGTCAATGAAAAAAACGGTGTTCTTTTTTAATTGCGGGGGGATTTTCCGGGAAAGTGGCTGTGAAATGTATCCGGAAAAACGAACGATATAAAAATATCATACGGCATTGATGGTATTTTCTAACCTTCTTGACATGCCCATTAAACTTGAATATTTATCCATCCTTTGATATTCATGGTCACTGGAAATTTTGACATCCTTTTTTTGCAGTTTGGGAGTTTCTGGGCCAAGGCGCCGTGGTGAATGACTCCACCCCAAGGTGGCCGAAGTAGTGACTAAGCCCGATGGGTATTTAAGGGGGGTACCTTAACTTGGCTTGATCCTTGCGTGGACTACAGGAAAACAGCAGATGGGGAAGTCAACCCTGAACCATGTAAGGCTGCGAGGATAAAAAAAATGAGCTTTGTAAACCCAAGACAGAAAACCCGGCAGATACTGGTTGGCAGCGTACCAGTTGGCAATGGTGCACCCATTGCCGTGCAGTCCATGACTAATACCCCCACCCAGGATGTGGCAGCCACAATAGCCCAGATTGTAGGGTTAACCCGGGCAGGCTGCGAGATTATCCGGGTGGCAGTGCCTGACATGGAAGCGGCCCTGGCCATTAAAAAAATAAAAAAACAAATTGAGATTCCACTCATTGCAGATATACACTTTGATTATCGACTGGCCATGGCTTCCGCCGATGCCGGGGCTGATGCTCTGAGAATAAATCCCGGAAACATCGGTGCGCGTTACAAGGTAAAAGCTGTGGCAGACTGCGCAAAGGAATTGGGTATTCCCATTCGGGTGGGGGTGAATGCCGGTTCCCTGGAAAAGGAGATTATGGCCGCCATGGGTCCCACCGCCGAAGCCATGGTGGAAAGTGCCCTTAAAAATATTTCCATCCTGGAAGACCTTGATTTTAAAGATATTAAAATATCTTTAAAAGCCTCGGATGTGGACCGTACGGTGCAGGCCTACCGGTTGCTTTCAAGGCGGTGCGATGTGCCCTTGCATGTGGGGGTCACCGAGGCCGGAGGGCTCTTTGCCGGTATTACCAAGTCTGCCCTTGGTATCGGGATGCTTCTGGCAGAAGGCATTGGTGATACCATAAGAGTGTCTCTTACCCGTGATCCCGTGGAGGAGATCCGTGTGGGCTGGGAAATTTTGCGGGCGCTTAAAATTCGAAAGCGGGGGCCGGAGCTCATCTCCTGTCCCACCTGCGGCAGATGTAAAATTAACCTGTTTGATATTGCAAGGACCGTGGAAGATGCACTTCTTGACTGCACAACGAACATCAAGGTCGCCATCATGGGATGCGCGGTCAACGGGCCGGGGGAAGCAAAGGAGGCCGACATCGGTATTGCCGGTGGCGACGGACTGGGCATCCTTTTTAAGAAGGGAAAACTTATCAGGAAAGTTAGCCAGGATCGCCTTGTGGCGGTTCTGCTTGACGAAATAAAACAATACGAATCAGAATCTAAATCATCTGGAGGAATGTAAATGGGGAAAAAGGTTACAACAGCAATTAAGCCAACAAGAGAAGAAGATTACCCTATGTGGTACCAGGAGGTGGTGAAAGCCTCTGAAATGGCCGAAAAATCCCCTGTCAGGGGGTGTATGGTAATTCGTCCCTGGGGATACACCCTGTGGGAAAACATTTCCTCTCAGTTGGATGAAATGTTTAAGGAAACCGGGGTTAAAAACGCCTATTTTCCTCTATTTATTCCCTTGAGTTATCTGGAAAAAGAGGCCGAGCATGTGGAAGGCTTTGCCAAGGAATGTGCCGTTGTTACCCACCATAAGCTGGAGCAGGGAGAAAACGGAAAACTGGTGCCCGCAGGTGAACTTGCTGAACCTTTGATTGTCCGTCCCACCTCGGAAACCATCATCGGAGAATCCATGTCAAAGTGGGTGTCAAGTTATCGGGACCTGCCGGTGCTGCTCAATCAGTGGGCCAACGTGGTTCGATGGGAAATGCGTACTCGGATTTTCCTGAGAACCAGCGAATTCCTCTGGCAGGAAGGCCACACGGCCCACGCCACGGAAGAAGAGGCAAGGGAACGCACCTTGATGATGCTCAATCTGTACACCAAGTTTGTGGAGGAATGTCTTGCCATGCCCGTGATTCGGGGAAGCAAGACCCCGTCGGAGCGATTTCCTGGGGCCGTTGACACCATGTGCATTGAAGGCATGATGCAGGATAAAAAGGCCCTCCAGGCAGGAACCTCCCATTTTCTGGGACAGAATTTTGCCAAGGGATCGGATATCAAATTTCAGAATGCCGATAAAGAAGAGCAGTATGCCTGGACCACCTCCTGGGGTGTATCCACGAGAATGATCGGCGGGATGATTATGACCCATGGCGATGATGACGGGGTGATCATGCCCCCCCGGGTGGCTCCTGCCCATGTGGTGCTGTTGCCCATTTTCAGAAATGATGAAGAACGCACCGATGTCATGGCCTACACCAATGATCTGGCAACGGCCCTGCGGGGTATTCGTTACCATGGCAGAAAAGTTGTTGTGGAAATTGATGACAGAGACACCGGCGGAGCCAGGGGCTGGGAATGGGTTAAGAAGGGTATACCATTAAGAGCGGAAATTGGACCCAAAGACATGGCCAATGATTCGGTTTTTCTGGGCCGAAGGGATAAGAGCGCCAGGGAAAAGACCGGGGTAAAAAAGGATGCTTTTCTTGGGGGGCTGTGCCAATTGCTGGATGAGATTCAAGATACCTATTTTCAGCGGGCCAAGGCTTTTATGGCGGCCAATACCCTGGAAATTGATGATAACAAGGCTTTTTATGAGTTCTATAAAGCCAGAAACGGCATCCATGGCGGTTTTGCCCTGTCCCACTGGTGTGGCAATGATGCCTGTGAGGCCAAAATCAAAGAGGATCTTTCTGTGACCATCCGGTGTATTCCCTTTGATTCCCCCACGGAAAAAGGCGAGTGCATCTGCTGTGGCAAGCCCAGCAATAAAAGAGTGCTGTTTTCAAAGGCTTATTAACGAAAAAAAGGTTTGGTCACAACATCCGCCAGCAATCATAATGGGCGGGTCAATGGGGTCTGGCTTGTGTTTTTGAGGTCTGACCTCTCCCCAGAACGGCAAATGTTATGACTTAGCACGTAAAAAGGTTCACTGCACTATGATTAGAATCACCGATATAATTGATATTATTGTGGAATATAACCCCGATGCAGATTTCGGTCTCATTGACCGTGCCTATATTTACTCGGCCCGGGTCCATGATGGTCAGGTGCGTCTGTCCGGTGAACCTTATCTATCCCACCCCCTGGAGGTGGCGGCTATTCTGGCCCACATGAAACTGGATGTGGAGAGCATTGCCGCAGGTCTTCTCCACGATGTCATTGAAGATACCCATGCCACACGGGAAGAAATTCAGGAGGTTTTTGGCCCGGGCATTGCCCACATCGTTGCCGGGGTGACGAGTCTGTCGCTTCTCACCGTTTCAGACAGGGTGGTGCAGCAGGCTGAAAGTCTTCGAAAGATGATTCTTGCCATGGCCGATGATATCCGGGTGGTTCTGATCAAGCTTGCCGATCGCCTTCACAATATGAGAACCTTGAAATACCATGAAAACCGAGAAACCCAGGTGATCATTTCCCGGGAAACCCTTGATATTTACGCTCCCATTGCCTCCCGCCTGGGAATTTTCTGGATCAAGCAGGAACTGGAGGATATTGCATTTTACTACAGTCTTCCAGAGGAATACGCGGCCATTGATTCTCTGGTGAACCGGGCCAAGGAAGAAAAAGAAGATTACATTGAGGAAGTTAAGAAAAAACTTACGGAAAAACTGGTTGCTGAGGGCATGGAAAACATGTCCATAAAAGGGCGCTTCAAGCAGCATTACAGTATCTATCAGAAGATGATATCCCAGAATTTGCCCTTTGATCAGGTCTATGACATCATTGCCTTTCGGGTGATTCTTGATCGAAAATCCCAGTGTTACCAGGCCATGGGCGTTATTCATGACATGTGGAAGCCCATTCATTACAAGTTCAAGGATTACATTGGGGTGCCCAAACCCAACCTGTACCAGTCCCTGCATACCACGGTCATGGGTCCCCGGGGGCAGCGGGTGGAGATCCAGCTTCGCACCTGGGAAATGGACAGCATCGCCGAATCGGGAATTGCGGCCCACTGGAGTTACAAAGAGGGTGCCGCCATTGATGAAAAGACGGGAAAAACATTTGCCTGGCTTAGAAATCTGGTGGAAAACCAGGAAGAATCTTCAGATCCGGATGAGTTTCTGGAAAACGTTAAAATTGATCTTTATCCCAATGAAATTTACGTATTTACCCCCGGCGGAGATATCCGTACCCTGCCCAAGGGAGCCACCCCGGTGGATTTTGCCTATCAGGTCCACACGGAAGTGGGAGAGCAGTGCACCGGTGCCCGGGTGAACGGCAGGCTGGTACCCCTGGCTCAGCCCCTGGAAACAGGCAACACCGTGAGTATTATCACCACCAAAGGGCACCATCCCAGTCCGGACTGGCTCAATTTTGTAAAAACAGTGAAAGCCCGCAACAAGATCCGTCACTGGATTAAAACCCAGGAAAAGGAACGCAGCATCACCCTTGGCCGGGAAATGTGTGAAAAGCTTTTCCGTAAAAAGAATCTAAGTTTTAATTCCTTTGTGAAGTCCGGCGAGGTACTTCAGGCCGCAGAATCCTTTGGATTTAAATGCGTGGAGGATCTCATTGCCCAGGTGGGGTTTGGGAAAATTACCCCCCTTCAAATTCTGCATAAAACCCTCCCCGATGAAGAAAAGGAAAAAGAAGATAAGCCGGCATTTCTGGACAGGGGACTGGATGGAAAAAGCAGACGAAGAACCCGGGAAGGCATTGTGGTCAAGGGACTTGATGATATTCTGGTGAAATTTTCAAAGTGCTGTAATCCGCTGCCGGGGGATGCCATTGTGGGTTTTATTACCCAGGGGCAGGGGGTGGCAGTGCATCGAAAAAATTGCGTGAATACCCTGAAAATGAGTCCGGAAAGGAAAATAGAGGTTCAGTGGAGCGAAGATTATACCGAATCTTACCCGGTTAGGATAAGAATTCGCTCCACTGACAGATCGGGGCTTCTGGCCGATGTGGCGTTAACCATTTCCAGGGCTAAAGCCAATATTATCAACGCCCACACGGAAACAAGTGATGACGGGGTCGTTAACAGTTATTTTACCATTGCTGTGGAGAGTACTGCACAACTGGGTAAAATAATATCTGATCTAAAACGGGTGAAACAGGTTAAATCGGTAAAGCGCGTGGTCATTGCCGATTAGGGCGCTTTAACCACGTGGCCTGCCTTGATGCAGCTTGTGCATACATCAATCTTTTTTACCTGTCCTTCATATACTGCTCTCACCCGCTGCAGGTTGGGGTTGAAACGACGCTTGTTAATGTTATGGGCATGGCTGACATTGTTTCCAACCATGGGTTTTTTACCGCATATCTTACATTCTTTAGACATTTTTGTCTTTCTCCTTATTGAAAATAATTAGTGTTTGAACGAAAACTCACCCACCTGCCGCGTTGCTGCACAAGGCTGAAATCCTCACGTACTACAGTACGCTCCGGTTCCAGCCTTGCTTGCCGCCTTGCATCTGGGCAAGTTTTCGTTCAAACACGACTTTTCGGTCAATTACTAATTACCGGAAGTTTCAAAACACATTCCTATACAACAAAAAGAGCGGGATGTAAACAAAAAGCAATTCTGATTTTGCCTTAAAAAATTTTGGGGGTCGTAAAGCACCCCCGGACAGATAAAATCAGTATTGTTTTGTTTACACGCTATTCCTGATTGATTTTTTCCTTGCAAAGGGGGATCTTTTCCAATGCCCTTTTTCCGGACGATGTATCCGGATACACGGCAAACAACGATTCGTATCGTTTTAATGCGGCCTTGTACTGCTTTGTTTTGAAATAATAATCTGCCACATAGGCTTCATGTCCTGCCAGGCTTTCCATGCATTTTTGAATCTTTTTTCGGGCTTTGCCACTCAGGCCATCCTGGGGAAATCTGTCGATAAGGCGTTGAAATTCGGCCATGGCCTTGGCAGCAGGTGTCTGATCCTTGTCCACAGAACGAATTTGATTGTACCAGCACATACCGATGCGATAGATGACAAAGGGAATAGCTTCGTTCCGGGGATGAAGATTTTCAAACTCTTGGTAGGCTGGTATGGCTTCTTCGTAGGCCTCCAGTTTGTAGTGGGAATCGGCAATCTTAAGTTCTGCCAGGATGGCATATTTGCTGAATGGATACCAGTCTCGCAGTGTGGTAAATGAGCGTATGGCATCCCGGTAGTTTTCATTTCTGTAGGCTAAGGTACCTTCCTTTACAAGGGTTTCCGCACTTTTTTCCATTTCCCTGTTTGATTCCTTGAACCAAGAACACCCTGGAAAAGAGAACAAAACAACGGCCATGGTCACAATGGCAGCGATTCTGATAACAGTGGCACTTCTCATGTTGCATCCTTGAGATTCTCAATGAAGTGCTCGGCAGACATGGCTGCAATGGCACCATCTCCAACGGCGGTGGCGATCTGTTTCAGGGGAGTGGTTCTGACGTCCCCTGCGGCATAAACACCGGGGATTGAGGTTTCCATGTGGGCATCGGTGATGATGAATCCCCCTTCATCCATGTCCACACTTCCCTTTGCGTAGGCAGTATTCGGGGTGGTTCCAACCCAGATAAAACAGCCGTCGGCTTTAATGGTGGTCTGTTCATTGGATTTCAAGTTTTTGATATGGACATTCTCTACATTAAAAAAACCGTCCATCCCAGTTACCACAGAATTCCACACCATTTCGATTTTATCATTTTTAAGGGCGCGTTCCTGCAGCACCTTGGTGGCCCTCAGTTCGTCTCTACGATGTACCAGATAAACTTTGCTGGCAAATTTGGTCAGATAAATGGATTCCTGCACCGCCGTGTCACCGCCGCCCACCGCCACAAGGATCTTGTCCCGGAAAAAGGGAGCATCACAGGTGGCACAAAAGGAGACGCCTTTTCCCATGAATTTTGCTTCACCCACATCAAGTTTTCTGGGGGATGCCCCCGATGCAATGATCACCGTCCGGGCTGTGATTGTCTTGCCGCTTGCAAGGTGAATCTTTTTTTCATTCGGGGTCAGACTCAGTGAGGCGATCTCATCGGATTCAATTGTCAGCCCCAGGTTCTTAGCCTGGGCGACCATCTGTTCCCCTAGATCATACCCGGTTATTCCTTCCGGAAAGCCTGGATAATTTTCCACCCAGTCGGTGACGATCACCTGTCCGCCCGGGGAGGCTTTTTCAAAAAGAATGGTATTGAGGCGTGCCCTTGAGGCATACATTCCTGCGGTGAGTCCTGCCGGTCCACCGCCGATGATAACCACATCATAATCTGTATTGGTCATTATCCCTCCTGCAGAACACCCTTTATGGTTTCCTTGAGTTTGCCCTTGGCAACCATGCCGGTAATCTGTTCTGCCACCTCACCGTTTTTAAAGAAAATCAGCGTGGGAATGGCTTTTATGCCGTATTTACTGGGGGTCAGGGGATTTTCATCCACATTGACTTTTACAAAATTCATTTTTTCACCATAAATTCCTTCCAGTTCATCCACAATGGGGGCAATGGCCCTGCAGGGACCGCACCAGGGAGCCCAGAAATCCACCATGACCGGCTTGTTTGCCTTGAGCACTGCGGTTTCAAATGAATCATCGTCTATTTCAACTATATTTTTTGCCATCAAACTGTCTCCTTGTTTGGGATTATTACATGAAACTCCGATCAAGGTCCTGTCATTATGAAGTTTCAAACGTTGTCAGGGCAGCCGGTCCTGCCATGGATGTCGTATACGAAAAAACTTTTTTGTAAATATAGGGTTTTGGATTTGCTTTGTCAATAAATGAAAAAACCTTCCCGGGTTGCCAAAATGGGGGGGCAATGGTATTGAAGTCTACCATGGACAAGCTATTTGGGGGCTTGATCACAACATCGGCCACGTTGGGGAGGGGGCAGACTTGGGTTGTTGGGATTATCGGTGCTTTTGGCGTTTGCGCAGGCGGTGCAATGATAACGCCAATAACACACGCTTTACCCCGTTGACCCAATATCTGTGACGAGTGGCTCATGTTATGATCAATCCCCTGTTTTTTATCAGAAAAGGAAGACATAATGGGAAAGAAATTAAAAATAGGTGCGTTGATATCCGGTGGAGGAACTAATCTGCAGGCCATCATTGATGCATGTAAACTGGGACGTATTGATGCACACTTGATGTTCACCGGCTCGGATACCCCCGGAGTAAAAGGTCTTGATCGGGCAAAATCAGCTGGCATTGATACCTTTGTGGTGGATTATAAAAAGATTATAGAAACATTAAAGAAAGATCCCCATGGCCTGGCATTGCCGGAAGATTTTGATCTGGAAGCTGTCCGTGCCAGCCAGACACTTTTTCAGGCTTCTGCCGACCCCGGGAAGGTTACGGCATTTCTGCGGTCTCGGGCCGTGGCCGAAAGGGCTCTGCTGGATCACATTCTCCCCTATGACATTGATCTGCTGGTGCTGGCAGGTTTTATGCGGACCCTTACCCCGTATTTTATAGATCGCATTAATACCGTGCCGGGAAAATGGAAAATCATGAACATTCATCCGGCATTGCTTCCCTCGTTTCCCGGCACTGACGGGTATGGGGATACCTTTCGCCATGGGTGCAAGGTGGGGGGGTGCACAGTTCATTTCATCGATTATGGTGAGGACACCGGCCCCATCATCGGCCAGCGGGCCTTTGATATCAACGATGACGACACTCTGGAAACGGTGAAAAAAAAAGGGCTGGCCCTGGAGTGGGCACTCTATCCGGAATGCATCCAAAAATTTGCTGAAAATAAAATTTAACCTAAAAGTTGCAAGCCTTATTTGGGCCGGGTATGCAAGGCAACAGGCATGTTGCTGTAGTGGACTACCGTACATGCCTGGTAACGCAGCAGATTCGGTCAAATAAGGTTCCCGAATGGTTCATGGCTTTTGCATTTTGAATGCCCATAATCATGGTGAGTGGACAATGGAAGAAGAATTTTCATAAGTCTTTTAAATAATCGTTAGATAATTCAAGGCCATGAATGCAACTTTTAGGTTTAATGCATTGCCCTGAGCATGAGCGGGATGGCCGTCATGGTGCCGATGGTGCTGCCAAGGTTGGTGAACACCACCACGAGCAGAATCCGGGTTACATTGTTTCGCCAGAATCCCCGGATGGAAAGAATATCCCCGGGGATGGACTCCAGATCCCTTACCTTGGGCTTCCGGGACATGGCCTCCACAAGTCCTGATACCCATCCTGCTGCAATCATGGGGTTAAGAGAGGTGATGGGGGCTGCCACAATGGCTGAAAGGATGGTGTAGGGATGGGCCAGGGCCACAATGGCACCTATGCCTGCAAAAATACCGTTGGCAGTGATCCACAGCCAGATCATGTCGGTGCCGGCATCCGCCCCCTTCATGAAAAATCCCACAGCCATGAGCAATACTATGGCACCGGGAAGCAACCATTTTAGAACCTTGCCTATTTTACCCGCTGGGGGGATATTTGTCAGATCATCGGTGTCAATGGTTGTCACTGCGGCCAGATGTCTCTTGATGCCGGGGGCATGACCGGCCCCCACCACGGCCACAATGCGTTGTCCCGGGGCGCTTTTTATTTTGGCAGCAAGGAATTGGTCCCGCTCGGCAATGAGCACCTTTTCCATGATGGGATGGGATTTTTTTACATCGGCAAGCAGACTCTGTAGAAGATCTTCCTGCTTCATCTGTTCAATTTCTTCTTCTGTGATTTCGTCGGAACTGCCCATGGAAAGCATCAGCTGGAACATCAGCTTTATTTTTTCCCAGGTGCCCATGTTTCGCCATACCCTTGTCAGGGTTATCTGGATTTCCCGATCCGCAGGGATGAGGACGGCACCTTCTTTCTTTGCAGCATCAATGGCGTTGATCATTTCCTGTCCGGGCTTGATATCGAATTTTTCTGCAATTTTTTTCTGAAAAGAGGCCAACATCAGGTTCATCAAGACAAGCATGGCCTTTTTTTCCTTGATGACCTTTACAATGTCCATGTTTCGCCAGCTCTCGTTGTCCCGGATGGATTTCAGTCGGGAATCACATAGCTCCACACACACGGTGTCGGGTTTTTCCTGGTGGATGATCTCTGTTACAAGCCGAGCACTTTCCCGGGAGACATGGGCTGTGCCAATGAGGATAATTTCTTTACCGTCCAGGTGGATTCTGTCAATCATTGCATCTTTATGCTGCTCATTTATTTCCATTAAAATGGGTTTCCTTGGGGTGAAGCAAGGTCTTTCAAGACCGTTGTGTGTAAAAAAGTCGATTTTATCGATGATAAACAGGCACGAATAATAACCATTTTTTCTGTTTTGGCAACTGAAATCAGTCCATATCAACCCGCGGGCTTGACCAAGTGAAAAATCTCTGGTATCAGGGAAGCCATGAAATCAATAGACGAACAGATACTTAGAACCACCAAAGAAATCGTGGTTAAATTCATTGAGATGGGGCGGCTTTCCCCCACCAGCATCCATGAATCCTTTGTGGATATTCATCGGACGGTGTCAGACACCGTTAAGGGTTCGATTAAGGACAATACCGGGTCACCAGAATCCGGACAATAGCTGCATCCGTCCTCAATCATGCCGCCCTGGGCTGATTTGAATAAATCTTACCCCACTTCAACATTTCGGTGATGTGGCCAGGGATTGGTTTTTCATATCAATGGGCCTCGGCCCAGCTGCTCCCCACATCCATGTTCACCTTTAGGGGAACCTTGAGATCAAAAACTGTTTCCATGACATCCCGGGCCAGGGCCATAAGGGCGTCCACCTCTTTTTTCGGTACTTCAAATAAAATTTCATCGTGCACGGACAACAGCATGCGCGATGCCATTTTTTTGTCCAGCAGAGCCTTTTCCATGCGGATCATGGCAAGTTTGATCAGATCTGCTGCACTGCCCTGGATCGGGGTGTTGATGGCCATTCTTTCGGCAAATCCCCGCATGTTGGCATTGGCGGCATTGATGTTCTCCAATCGCCTTTTTCTGCCAAGCAGGGTGGAGACCTCCCCGGTTTCTTTTGCCTTTGCAATGGTGGTGTCAATGTAGGTTTTAACACCTGAATATCGTGCAAAGTAGTTGTCAATGTAAGTCTGGGCCATTTTTCGGCTGATGCCCAGTTCCTTGCTGAGTTTAAAGGCCCCCATGCCGTATACAATACCGAAATTGATGGCCTTGGCCTGACGGCGAAGTTCCGGGGTGATGAATCCGGGCAGAGCATTGAATACTTCGGTTGCCGTTCGTGTATGAATGTCTTCGTCACGGGTAAAGGCATCAATGAGGATGGCATCTTCGGCACAATGGGCCAGGATGCGCAGCTCAATTTGGGAATAGTCCGCCGCCACCAGCACATGGCCTTTATCTGGTATAAAAGCGGCTCTGATCTCTTTGCCCTCCGAGGTGCGGATGGGGATGTTCTGAAGATTGGGATCGGAGCTGCTCAAACGACCTGTGGCAGTGATGCTCTGGTTAAACGAGGTGTGAATCCGGCCGGTCTGGGGGTGAATCAGCTGTTGCAGGGCATCGGTGTACGTGGATTTAAGCTTTCCAAGGGACCGGTGACGTACAATCAGGGCTGGCAGTTCATGGGACTGGGCAAGGATTGTCAAAACATCAATGTCCGTGGAGTAACCGGTTTTCTTCTTGGTTTTTTTCTGCACCGGCAACTGGAGTTTTTCAAACAAAATGGTTCCAAGCTGCTGGGAAGAATTAATGTTGAACCGTTCTCCAGCCAGGGAAAAAATTTTTTCTTCAATGGTTGCAAGTTCCTGTTCAAAGGTGGCGGAAAGGTGAGCTAATTTGTCTTTATCCACCTTTATGCCCACCATTTCCATGTGTGCCAGCACCGATACCAGGGGCATTTCAATGTCCTGCATCAGGGGAGAAAGATCATTTTCCAGGATCCGTTCTTCCAGGATCTGACTGGCCAGCAGGGTGATGTCGGCATCTTCGGCTGCATAATCCACGGCTTTTTCAATTTCCACCTCGTTGAAGGTGATCTGGTTTTTTCCCTTACCCACCATGTCTTCGTATTTGATGGTTTTATGGCCGAGCAGGGTCAGTGCGATGTGGTCCAGGCTGTGTCCCCGATGGGAGGGAGTGAGCAGATGGGAGGCAATCATGGTGTCAAAGATCATGCCCTGCATGGAAATGCCGCAACGGAACAGCACAATATAGTCATACTTGATGTTCTGGCCCAACTTGTGAATGGTTCGATCTTCCAGCAGAGGTTTGATCAGATCCAGCACCAACCCACGATCCGGCTGTACAAATTTTTCATTGCCAAAGGTGACATGGCCCAGGGGAATGTAACAGGCGTGATGGGGCTTGTAAGAAAAGGAAATGCCCACAAGTTCAGCCAGCATGGGGTGCTGGGAGGTGGTTTCTGTGTCAATGGCAAATCGACCGGCCTGTCTGGCCTGGTTTAGCTCCTTTTTTATGTCGTTAAGGTCTGTGAGGCAGATGTAGGTTTTTTTAATGGGGGCTGCTTGGGGGGTGAATTCTTCCTGGAGTTGCCTGAATTCGAGGGTTTTAAATAAAGTGGACAGAGTCTGGGTGTCCGGATCAACGGCTTTAAAATCTTCAATAACAAAGGGGATATTCACGTGCTGATCAATGGCCACCAGCCGTCGACTTAAAAATGCCTGCTCTTTGTTGTCTGACAGTTTCTTGTGCAGGGCTTTTTTACCCTTGAGTTCATCTAAATGATCATAGATGCCCTGAATGGAGCCATGATCTTTTAATAGTTTCATGGCGGTTTTGGGCCCCACCCCGGGAACCCCGGGAATATTGTCCGAGGTATCTCCGGCAAGGCCTAACATGTCAATGATCTGGGTGGGGGTAAGGTTAAAGTCTTGTTTTATGGCTGCTTTGTCAATGGTCTTTTCCTTCATGGGATCATAGATGACGCAGTGGTCGGTGACCAGCTGCATGAAATCCTTGTCTCCGGTGACCATGATGGTTGAAAATCCCTTTTCTTCGCCCAGGCGGGCACAGGTACCGATGAGATCATCGGCCTCAAATCCTTGTTTTTCCACAATGGGGATGCCAAAGGCGGTGACCACCTCTTTGATCCAGGGGATCTGCTGGGCCATGTCTTCGGGCATGGGGGGGCGGGTGGCCTTGTACTGATCATACATTTCATGGCGAAAGGTGGGGCCTTTGACATCAAAGAACATGGCAATATAGTTGGGAGTTCTTTCCTTTATCAGTTTTAAAAGCATTCGGGTGAACCCGAAGGTGGCATTGGTGGGAAGACCCTTGGAGTTGGACAGGTTGCGAATGGCGTGGAATGCCCGGTAAAGGTAGGCACTGCCGTCAATGAGAAAGAGTTCTTTTTTTTTCATGCTGGTATTTTCCTTGGGGGAATCTCATAAAAAACTTCAAAAATAAAGGTAAAACCTGTATAACCATTCCTTTTCAACAGGAGGAAATATGACCGAAGTATCTGAAAATCGAAAGGAAAAGAGGCGCAGCAAAAGAGTGCATCTCTGCCACTGCTGTGGCAGAGAATTTAAATTCTGCTGGAACTGCCGGTGCGGATTTTCCATCTGTCAGGAGTGCATGTATGAAAACGAATGGGGCATGACATGCAACGGGATTACCTGGGAATGCCCGGACTGCAGTGAGCAGAACGGATTCGGCAATCAATGATCATACCTGATTTTGCCTTCTTACCTTGATGGCCCGGGCATGGGCATCCAGCCCTTCGGTTTCCGCCAGGGTGACAATATTTTCGGCTTCGGCCATGAAGGCTGACCGGGAGTAGTTAATGAGGCTGCTTTTTTTGGTGAAGTTATCCACACCGAGGGCCGAGGAAAATCGTGCGGTTCCTGCTGTGGGTAATACATGGTTGGGGCCTGCTATGTAGTCCCCCACAGGTTCCGGGGTGTAGGGACCGACAAATATGGCCCCGGCGTTTCTTATGCGGTCAAGGTATTCAAAGGGCGAATCCACCACCAGTTCCAGATGTTCCGGTGCCAGGCGGTTGGCAAGATCAATGGCTGTTTCAATGTCAGGAACCACCATGGCTGCACCGAAATCCGCCATGGACCGGCTGGCAATATCCTTTCTGGAAAGGGTTGTTAGCTGTGCGTTTACGGCCTGTATTGTGGCAGTGGCAAGTGCTTTTGAATCGGTTATGAGAATGGCCGAGGCCATGACATCGTGTTCGGCCTGGGACAGCAGATCGGCTGCCAAAAATTCCGGGTTTGCAGTTTTGTCTGCAATGATGAGAATCTCACTGGGGCCTGCAATCATGTCTATGCCCACAGTGCCGGAAACAATTTTTTTGGCCAGGGTGACATAGATGTTGCCGGGCCCCACGATGACGTCCACCCGGGGTACCTGTTCGGTTCCGTGGGCCATGGCCCCGATGGCCCACGCACTGCCGGCTTTGAATACCTGGTCAATGCCCACTTTTTTGGCCGCTGCCAGCATGTGGGGGTTGATGGTACCGTCGGCCATGGGGGGTGTCATGAGAACAAGGGTTTTAACCCCTGCCACCTTGGCTGGAATGCCTCCCATGAGCACCGATGACACCAAGGGGGTTTTACCACCCTTGGCACCGGGGGCATAGATACCTGCCGCATCCACGGGTCTTACAAGTTGCCCCACCATTACCCCTGATCTGGGGGTATCAATCCATGATTTTTCTTTCTGCTGTTGATGAAACTGTGTCAGCTGGGCCACGGCACGATCCAGGGCCTTTAAAAAAGCCTCATCCACCTTAGTCATGGCCTGGTCGAATTCGGCATCGCTGACCTTGAGGGTTTCAAGGGTGACGCTCTTGGAATCAAATTGTCGGGTGTAATCCACCAGGGCATCGTCTCCCCTGTCTTTTACATCTTTGATATAGGCCTGTACGTTTTTGTAATCCGCCTCGGTGTAGCCAAGGCCCCTTTCTATGGTGTCATAAATTTTTTTTTCACCCTCTGTTGAGGGGTATTGGTATATCTGCATTTTAAATAAACCCTTTTTTTGCAAGTGCGGGTGAGCATGTTCTGAGTTGCTGTGTTCATGGTTTTAACAAGCTGGTAAAGTCCACTATAATACCCTCAATATTAGTGGAATTGCAACCTGCAAAAAAACAATTATCTGGGGGTTATCCAGCGCTGAAGTGTGAATCTTGCCTTAAGGGTTTAATTCCCGGGTGGGGTGATAATGGACATAAACTCGCCTCATGGGATCAATCTCATCAATGAGAATTTTTTCCACCCGGGTGGCAATGTGATCCCCCTGGGCTACGGTGAGGCAAGCATTGACTCCTATGGTGATATTGGCCACAAGGTAAGGCCCGAATCTGTGGGTCTTTATCTCTTCCACCTGTTCAACCTCTTTTACCGTTGCAATGAGATTTTTTATCTGATTCCCCAGGGTTTGACCCGGAACTGTGTCCATGAGTTCCCCTGCCGCGTCCCGGAGAATTTCAATACCGGTGTGCAGGATAATCAAAGAGACAATTGCCCCTGCCAAAGGATCAATCCAGGCATGGCCCATACGCCCGAAAAAAATACCAGCGGTGGCAGCCAGGGAGGCAAATACATCATTTCGATGATCCGCTGCCAGGGCAATGACTGCAGTATTTTTTGTCTGTGCGCCGATGGCCCGGGTCCAGGCGGTGAGGCAAAGTTTTAACCCCACAGTGAAAAGAGCCACCCACAATGCCTGGATGCTTGCCCCTGATGACAATTCCTGGGTCGATATAATTTCATAAATGGTATTTATACTGTTCCAAAAAATGGCAATGGCCGTGGAAATTACAAAGGCCCCAACAACCACGGCGGCGATGCTTTCCATCTGTTCATGGCCATAGGGATGTTCATGGTCTGCAGGTTTTCCTGAAAGGCGCATGAATATGTTCACGGCAATGCCATAGGCCACATCCGAGGTGGAATTGATGCCATCTGCCAGCAGGGCCGGGCTGTGGCCCACAATACCAATGGTGGTTTTCACAAGTGCAAGAAAGGTATTGGCTATCAATCCCACATTGACGGCCCTCATTCCTTTTTGTCGTCTTATTTGTTTTTGTTCGGTGTTGATGCTTTTTCCCCTTAGGCGTAAAACAAGTGCGTCCTAAATAAAAATATAAAAAAAGTTCTAAATGCCTCTGATTCCAGTATGTATTTGATTTATCATAAAAAAATATTTTGAGTGCAAGGAATTATCGATAAAAAACCAAACAAACGCAAGCAAAAAAATCGTAATAAGACCAAAAAACGAAATTGGAAAGAGTAATTGTTATCCATGCTTCAGGTGCCTAATATTCATTGTGAAAGCGATGGTTGCTATCAAGGAATACCCTATGAAGATATTGCTGTTATTTTTTTGAACTCAATTTATTATCGTTGTTTTTAGGAAATAAGACCCTGAAACATAGCATGAGCTTTTTTGATTTGACTTCATGCTTTTTGATTGATAAAAAATGAAATTTTACTGTGTGCTTTGAAATGAACCATGACGTCATTTTTGATTGCTGTTGTAATAATCCGGTTTTTCATGACACCAGTTCTTCTCATCATTAAAAGAAGATGAAGGAAGAATGCTTAAGCACAAATAACAGGACATTATTTCCATGACAAGCCAGCTAACTGTGGCAAGCCGGGTCAAGGCCAATATTTTCAGGCTTTACATTATTAAAATATCCAAATGGCTCATGCTCACCATGCCTGTTGTCTTTCTTTTTTACCGGGAAAATGGCCTTGGCACCCAGGAGCTCTTTATTCTAAAAGCGGTTTACTCCGTAGCCATTGTGCTGATGGAGGTTCCCTCGGGATATTTTGGGGATATGTGGGGCCGTAAAAAATCTCTGGTGCTGGGCAGCTGTTTGGGGTTTGCCGGGTTTGCCCTTTATAGTGTTTCCAATGGTTTCTGGGGATTTCTGGTGTGTGAAATCATTCTGGGGGTGGGTCAGAGTTTTATTTCCGGGTCCGATTCGGCTATTTTATATGATACCCTGCTGTGGGCGGACAGCGAAAAAAAATATTTAAAAATCGAGGGACGGCTGATTTCCATTGGAAATTTTGCCGAAGCCATTGCGGCACCCATTGGGGTTCTTCTTGCGGTGATTTCCCTTCGGACTACTTTTTATTGTCAGGCCGTGGTGGCCTTTACCGCCATTCCGGCGGCCCTTTATCTGTTTGAACCCCACCGCATGGACAATGGTCAGCAGAAGGGATTTCGCCATATTTTTGCCATTGTACGTTATGCACTTGTGCGCAACGGTGCCCTTAAATGGAACATCATCTTTTCTTCCGTCATGGGAACCGCCACCTTGACCATGGCGTGGTTTGTTCAACCCTATTTGGTCTTTCTTGCCATTCCCCTGGGGTTTTATGGAGTCATTATCCCTGTATTGAATTTAACCACCGGTTTTACGGCCATGCATGCCCACCATCTGGAAAAAAGACTGGGAATGGCCGGGATGGTGTTTTTCATTGCCATATCCATCGGTTGCGGTTATCTGTTCCTTGGGGTTTTTACCGCTGCATGGGGTATTGTATTTCTTTTCCTGTTCTACATACTAAGAGGGATTGCAACCCCAGTGTTGAGAAACTATATCAATGAGATTACCCCGTCGGAAATCCGGGCCACGGTGCTGTCTGTCAGAAGTCTGACCATCCGGCTCTCTTTTGTCATTATCGGGCCTGTACTTGGGTGGCATGCGGATGTTGTGGGGGTGCCCTTTGCGTTTTGTATCGGGGGCGGACTTTTTCTGATTACCGGTGTCTGGGCGGCCCTGATGCTGGTGCGTGAACAAAAGCACAGGACCATTTTGTCCCATATTAAAGAGCCGCTAACCCAGCCATGAGTGTTGAAGCAATGTTGGAGGTATATGTATGATCGTTGGTATTGCAGGGGGGAATCTTCAGGGGGTGGAGGCTTCTTATCTGGCTTCCCGGGCGGGTTGGACAACCCATGTGGTGGACAGACGAGCCCATATTCCTGCTTCGGGTCTTTGTGACCATTTTTCTCAGTGTGACGTGGCCGATGATGAGGCATTGTCAAAGGCTTTTCAATATGTGGATTTTATTGTGCCTGCTCTGGAAAACCAGGCGGCCCTGGACAGTTTGGTGATATTCAGCAAAAAATATGGGATTCCCCTGGCCTTTGATGCCGATGCCTATGCCATTTCTTCATCCAAAGTGACATCTGATGCCCTTTTCCATAAAAAAAATGTCCCGGCACCTATGCCCTGGCCCCTGTGCGGTTTTCCAGCCATTGGAAAGCCCGACAGTGCCAGTGGCAGTCATGGGGTTACCCTTTTTCCGGATTCCCAGGCCTATGAAAAGTTTTTGGCAACATTCGGTAAAGCTCCGGATGTTCTCCAGGCATATGTGCAAGGCCCATCCTATTCCATGGAGGTCATGGGAATGCCGGGGCACTACATTGCCCTGCAGACCACGGAGCTTTTCATGGACGACATCCATGACTGCTGCCGTGTGACGGCACCGGTGCCTTTTTCCCGGGACCTTGAAGATGAACTTATCCGGATATCCCTGGAACTTGCCCGGGCAGTTAATTTAAAGGGCATTATGGACGTGGAGGTGATTTTGCATCAGGGGCAGCTGAAAGTCCTGGAAATCGATGCCCGTCTGCCCAGCCAGACACCCACGGCGGTGTTTCATTCCACCGGCATTAATATGATGTCTGTACTGGGGGAAATTTTTGTGCATAAAACCCTTAGTGCACCGGTGGTGCCGGTGGCTCCGCTATGGGTGAGCTATGAGCATGTTGCCGTTTCAAACCAAAAGGTGCGGTGCCAGGGTGAGCACATCATGTCCATTGATGCTCCTTTGCAGATGGTACCAGGTCTGTTTGGTGCAGATGAAGTAATCACAAATTATCAGCAGGGAAAAAGTCAATTTGTAGCCACACTGATAAACAAAGCATCAACTGAAGACGCACTGGCACAGAAGCGCCAAGCGGTTTTTAATGCCATTGCCAGGGGGGAGACCTGTTATGACCCGTTTAAAAACCTGTGATATTGACACCATTGCTGGAAATTTGAACAGATACAATGTCGAACTTATTGAAAAAACAGGGCAATCACTTCTGGGTGTGGCCTGCCACGCCTGTGGACGTCAACTCTCTGACATTACCCCATTGATGGAAAAATTTACGGTGGGGGTGGTGCCCGTCACAGCCGGGCAGGGCATCATTACCACCTTTTCCCATACGGTGAAATCTATCCTGGCTTACCTTGGTTTTCCGGCATCTGTCACTGAAGCTACGGATACAGCAGGGCTGGCGGAGGCTTTTGAAGCTGGGGTGCGGGGAATAATGATGTCCGATGACAGCCGGTTTGTGGCCCTGAATCTGAACGCCCAAAGGGTTGTTGATAATTCCGTATTCACTGGCAGAGGATATGCCGCAGCCCTGGACCTAATGGCCGGGGGGCTCAAAGGAAAAACCGTAGGGGTGGTGGGTTGCGGACCCGTGGGTAGTGCATCGGCCGGATGGTTGATGGATGCAGGTGCCCATGTGGTATTGTATGATGTTGTTGCCCCGGCGGCCCGGCGACTCAGAGACCTTTTGTCAGCCTCTGTGGGCACTGATTCTGGTAACAAATTGTCCCGTATTTCTGTGGCAGGCGAAAATGGGGTCCCTGCGCTTCACCAGGTAAGATACCTCCTTGATGCCACACCCGTGGCAAATGCCATCCCGGATACAGCTCTTTCTGACACGACTTGGCTGGCGGCTCCGGGGGTTCCCCTGGGGATTTCTCCCACAGGATATAAAAAAATTGCCAGCCGTTTGGTCCACGATAAGCTGGAAATAGGAGTGGCCAGCATGGCGGTTGCAATGCTGTGATCGATTTCTGATTTGAATTGGATTCCGGGGAGGTCCTGGCTTTTTTGTTGACACCTTTTACTGGCTGCTCAAGTTTTTGTTTGTCGATTTTGCGAAAACGGGATCTGGCTTGTCTTGTTGGCGTTATCGTATCAAACCCATTTTTCGGGAAATATTGCTCTAAAAGTGCAAAAGTACTTTGGGGGCAGACATGAAGGATGCCTAAAAAGGATTTTATTTTGAATAATGTATTAATCTGGACAGATACCCAGCTGGCCCGCCTAAGGGAGCTTGAAGCCGGGGAAAATGATTTGATATGCACCGCCGCTGGCAACCAGGATAGAAATCAATGTTTTCAGCGCATTGAAAAACGTCTGGTGAAACAACAGCAGCAAAAATTAAGACTGTTTCTCACCGTTGATTTGAAACCCCGATTGATTGGTCTGGAGGAACGTCTTACAGTTGTACTGAACCAGCAGGGCTTTGCCCGGGTTACCACCCCTGTCATCATTTCCCGGGATGCCCTTGACAAAATGACCGTGGACAGGGATCATCCCCTGTCAAAACAGGTGTACTGGCTGGATGACCGGCATTGCCTGCGGCCCATGCTGGCCCCAAATCTCTACCAATACATGGTGAGTCTGGGGCGTCTCAAACCCCGGCCCATACGTTTTTTTGAAATTGGCTCCTGTTTTCGAAAAGAGTCCGACGGTGCCCGTCACAACAGTGAGTTCACCATGTTGAACCTGGTGGAAATGGGGGTCCCTTTAGATCAACGTCGGGAGCGTTTAAAAGAGCTGGCATCCCTGGTGGCCGATGCCGCTGGACTGGTTGACTATGAGTTTGAAACTGAAGATTCCGCAGTTTATGGGCAGACCCTGGATGTGGTGGCCGGTGAGGATAAAATTGAGGTGGCATCGGGTGCCATGGGGCCCCATCCCCTGGACGCGGCCTGGCGGGTAACCGATACCTGGGTGGGGCTTGGTTTTGGCCTGGAGCGGTTGGTCATGGTGGCCCAGGGTTCTGGCAGTATTGGTAAATGGGGCAAGAGTGTTTCCTGGGTGAATGGTATTCGACTGAATTTATAACTCCAAATGCCGGTAACAGTAACCGCCGGGCTCAACAAGAAATGAATTTCCTGTGATTTCAGTCTGCTGAGGGGAATCGTTTTTTTGATTAGAAAATAAGAAACTTCCGAGCATCCTCAGCAGAGCCCCCCCGATGGGCAATAGGAACCGGCCAATTGACCCGTCTACGGTTCCGGGCCGGCCCATTGCCCGTCGAGGAGGGGCGGCGTGATAGCATTTTCAATATTCGTTGTGTCCGTCAGGATATGTGGGATATATAGAAAAAGGGGACAGAAATAAAAAAACTATTTCTGCCCCCTTGTAATCAGATCCTGATTTCTAAACCGGTATCATCTCGTTGTCAAAAGAACGATCCTTAGAAATTCAGGGTTTCCTGAAGCTCATCTGTGGAAAAATCCCATTCCGTGTTGTGGGGCGGGAATTTGACATCAAACATGTCCGGGAGCTGGTCATCAACCTTGGTGAAACCGGCACGCCGATTAAACTCTTTTTCATCATTGAGAATGGATTTGCCAAGGCTCACCACATCATCGGGGGTCAGACTCAGTCCATAACGGGCATTGATCATATCCACAATGGTTTGAACGCCGTCTTCGTTGTCCAGAACGGCAAAGGCCACAAACAGGCAAAGACCTGCGGCATCAATGGCGGCCGTGGCAATCTGCAGGTTCCGGGACAGCTCAATATTTCCCTCTTTCTTTAAGGGATCAATATCTCCGCCCACCTTGAGAATGTTGGCGGTGACGCCATAACCTGCGGTGTGGTCAGCACCCATGGGGGTGGTGGCATAGGTGACACCCACACCCTTGACGGATCGGGGATCATAGGCGGGAAGGGCCTGTCTTTTTACAACGGGTATGCGGGCCACACCGAAGGCATCACCGGTAAAGGCTGCGCCATTGCCAAGAATTTTACCCAATCCGGTTCCCTTACCGACTTCTTTCAAGAGATCAATGGCAGCCTTGCCATCTCCCCAGGGAATCAATCCGCCTTCCATGGCCATGCCGATGGCCACACCGGTGTCAATGGTGTCAAGACCAAAATCATCGCACAGGCGATCCATCATGGCAATGTCGTCCAGATCCTTGATGGTGGTATGAGCACCAAAGGCCCACAGGGTTTCGTACTCAAACCCGGCGGTGAGTTGTTTACCCTCTTTGTCATTGTATACCTGGGAGCATTTGATCACGCATCCCGGGTGACAGCCTTCGGCCACAATACCGCCACGGGCTTCCATGTTTTCCACCATTTTTTCACCGCTGATTTCATGGGCATGTTCAAAGCGACCTGATGTGAAGTTTTTGGTGGGCAGTGCGCCGGATTCGTTGATGACATTGACAAGAACTGCTGTACCAAGACCGGGGAGTCCCTGGCCGGTTACAGGGTGGTTTTTAAGCATGTCCACCCAGCGTTTATTGGCAGCTTTAAAGGCTTCCGGGTCCGCCATCACTGGACGATCACATCCTGCGTCATCCACAATAATGGCTTTGATTTTTTTGGAGCCCATGACGGCACCAAGTCCGCCTCTACCCACTGCTCGGCCGGGAGTTCCCTTGAGATCCGCCTGTTGAATACTGGCGGCTTTAAGGCGTTGTTCGCCGGCAGGTCCAATGCTCATAACGCCGGTTCTGTTGCCATAGGTGGCCCACATTTTTTCCATCATTTCATAATTGCCAAGTCCCACATATTCGTCGGCGGGCAGGAATTCAACGGAATCTTTTTTAATGACGATCATGCTGTAGGCATCGCCATCGGGTTTGCCTTCAAGCACCAAGGCGGCAATATTCATGCGAGCCAGTTTCTGAGAAACAAATCCACCGGAGTTACTTTCCTTGATACCACCTGTCAGGGGGGATTTTGACCCCACGGAAAGTCTGCCGGAGTTGGCAGCAGGTGAGCCGGATAGAATTCCAGGGGCCATGACCAGTTTGTTCGCGGCACCCAAGGGATGGCAGGTTGCCGGTACTTCGTTCAGGACCATTCTGGATGTAAGGGCTCTGCCCCCAAGACCTGCCAGTTCTTCCGGGACATCTTCGTAGGTAAATGTCAGATTTCCGGTGTTTATTCTAAGAATTTTACTCATTTTTCCTCCTTGCATCTTGGATGACCAGTGCTTTGTCATGGCTTGATTTCAGGGTGCCTTTTTTTGAATGATGGCGCGTTGCCTGACGCTTTGGGGTAAGGTAACCCTGAATTTACAGCCTTCAACATGCACTATTGCCGTGTCAAAAAATTTTCGTGGTCTCGGGGTGAAATATTTTTTTGTATTTCCGAAAAATATCTTGACATATGAAAATCAAAACCTGAAAGCACTTCAAATTACAAACTAGTGGCATTATAAAAAAGAAAAAAGCATCTGTAAAGAATAATATTGCCTTAGATGGGCATCCTTATATTTTTAGATGGGCATCCTTATATTTAGTGATTGATACAATCTTAAATATTTTCTTTTTGTTCTGGGAGCTTGTTTAGAAAAAGACTCAATCGGAAAGACTGCATGAAAACTCAGAGTGTTGTTAAAAGGCAGAGACTGTGTTAATAGAAAATGGGCTGTGATCATCGAATTGAGAATAAATCAAAAGTTTAATGCATGGAGTTACGGGGAAAATATGAGAATTGTGACCAGACCTGATTTTGACGGCGTGGTGTGTGCCGTGTTGATTCATGAGGCGGAAACGGTGGATGGTGCCATCAAATGGTTGGAGCCCAGTCAGATTCAGAATGGCCGTGCCGACATCATGGCCGGGGATATTATTGCCAATCTTCCCTATGATCCTCGTTGCTCCATGTGGTTTGATCATCACGTATCAAATGTTATGGAAAAAAAGCCCGATGGCCTGTTTCGGGTTGCACCGTCAGCGGCGGGCCTTGTGTATGAATATTATCGTAAAATGGAAAAGCTGAAGAAGGATTTTAATGAACTTGTCCAGTGGACGGACATCATTGATGCCGCAAAACTGGACAGGGATCAGGTGATGTATCCTGAAAAATATGCCTACCTGCTGCTTTCAATGACCATTAAAAATCGTAATGGTGAGGACGCTCCCTATTGGAATCGTCTGGTTGATATGTTGCGGCACAAATCCATTGAAAAGGTGATGAAGGATCCCCTGGTCCAGGTTCGATGTCAATCCGTGGTGACGGAAAACCGTGCCTACGTTGATATTTTAAAGGCCCACACAGTGGTACATGGTGATGTCGCTGTGACGGATTTTCGATCCCTTGAAAAGGTTCCCTCGGGAAACCGGTTTTTGGTGTATTGCACCTATCCAGAGGTCATTGCCAGCGTAAAAATACGTTATGACGAGCAGGACAGGGACACCACCATTGTCAGTATTGGGCAGAGCATTTTCCGGGAAGGGCTGAAGGTGAATATTGGACATCTCCTGGCCCGATACGGGGGGGGCGGTCATGCCGGTGCCGGGGGATGCAGCATGGAAAGTGCCCTTGCCCCGGACAATCTCCATGAAATTTTCAATATTCTGGCGGAAAATCAGCCCTTGAATTGATGGATCAATAAACCACCCGGGTAGTTTCTGCATCAAACAGGTGCATCTGATTCAGATTCATGGTAAGAGAGATGGCATCCTGATGCTGGATGATCCTGCGGCCCTCACACCGGGCAATGAACTTGACCCCTTTAAGATCTACATGAATGTGGGTTTCATTGCCAAGGGGTTCCACCACATCAACGATGCCCTGGAACAAAGTGCCCTCAGATGGGGTGTTGTCTGTTTCTGTGGGGGTTATTTCTTCTGTGCGAATGCCCATGACAAGTGTCTGGCCATCCGTTATGTCTCCTTTCTCCCGTGGGGGGACAGGTATTTCAAGGCCGCCTTCAAAGGCCAGTACAAATCCTTTGTCTTTTTTTGCGGCCCGGCAGGGCACCAGATTCATGGGCGGAGTGCCGATAAAACCAGCCACAAAGGTGTTGGCCGGCTGGGAGAACAGCTCCATGGGGGTACCCACCTGCTCAATGTAGCCATCCTTTAATACCACAATCCGGTCGGCAAGGGTCATGGCCTCCACCTGGTCGTGGGTGACATAAATAATGGTGGAATTCACCCGGTGATGAAGCCGTTTGATTTCCGCCCGCATCTGAATGCGTAGCTTGGCATCAAGGTTTGACAAGGGTTCATCAAATAGAAACACCGAGGGTTTGCGCACCATGGCCCGGCCCATGGCCACCCGCTGGCGCTGGCCCCCGGACAGTTCATGGGGTTTTCGTTTCAGCAGCGTTTCAAGCCCCAGTATCCGGGCCACTTCCTGGACTCTTTGCTGGATTTCAGCTTTCGGGGTTTTCCGAAGTTTTAATCCAAAGGACATGTTGTTGAACACATCCATGTGGGGATAAAGAGCATAGTTCTGAAATACCATGGCAAGTCCCCGGTCCTTGGGAGCCAGATCATTGACCACCTTACCGCCAATGGAAATGGTTCCCTCGGAGATGACTTCAAGCCCTGCCACCATGCGTAGAAGGGTGGATTTGCCGCACCCTGAAGGACCCACCAGAACCAGAAATTCCTTATCTTTTATATCCAGGGTGATGCCATGCACCACCTCTGTCTTGCCATATCGTTTAACAACCTGATTGAGTTTAAGCGCTGTCATTGCAAAGATTCCGTTTAACTGTTCTGAAATTTATGGGTACCGCCAGTAGGCCCGGCGAGGTGATGACCATTTCTTTTCAAGGGGGGGGCGATTCTGCCCCTTCCCCATCATATGTCAATATAAGAAACTTAATCATCGAGTTTCATGGTAAAAAAACATTAAATTATCTGATTATGCAACTCTTTTTTTTGAAATATCATATTAATCTTGACGATTTTGGGTATAACCATTAAATCTTGAAGATGTGATTGCCCCGGGGAAGTGCCATGGAGAAAGGGGCTGATCACGACTGGATGCATGGGCTTGATCATGGGAGGGTGCCGGGGTTGAGTTATCTGCAATGTCCCTGGACGTCTTGGCGATGAAAAGAAAAATAAAAGGGGAAAAAATGAAAATTCAAAAACGTTTAATTGTTGCTGCTGTGGCGGTCTGCCTGACATTTGGGACATCCGCCTTTGCCAAACCGCTTACCATTAACTGGTGGCATGCCATGCGAAGTGCAAGGGGCAAAGTGGTGGACACCATGATTGAAAAGTTCAACGCCTCCCAGTCTGATTATGTGGTGGTGGGAACCAACAAAGGCAATTATGATGAAACCATGAATGCCGGGGTGGCAGCCTTTCGGGCAAAGAAACAGCCCCACATTCTCCAGGTGTTTGAGGTGGGAACCCAGACCATGATGCTCTCCGGTGCCATTTATCCCGTGTATCAGCTCATGGCCGATGCCGGCTTTGACATTGACTGGTCCAATTATCTCCAGGCGGTGCTTTCCTATTACATGAACGCCGATGGCAAGCTCATGTCCATGCCTTTTAACTCATCAACGCCCATTATGTACTACAATGTAGATATGTTGAAAAAGGCAGGTATTGATCCGTTGTCAAAATCTGAACCCATTACCTGGGATCAGCTGGGAGAAATCACCAAGAAACTGGTGGACCAGGGCATTGCACCGGCGGGAATGGTCACCGCCTGGCAGTCCTGGACCCAGATTGAAAACTATAGCGCCATTCATAATCTTGAGTTTGCAGATAAGGCCAATGGTTACAAAGGTCTTGACTGTGAATTGAAGATAAACAACCCCAAGGTGGTGGCCCACATCACCCGACTCAAACAGTGGATTGATGACAACCGTTTCATGTATGGTGGTCAGAAATACCAGGGACCCAAGGCGGAGTTTATCGCCCAGAATGCAGCCTTTTACATTGATTCCATAAGTGGCATTGCCAAGCTCAAGGAAGCTGCCAAGGATTTTACCTGGGATGCAGCCCCCCTTCCGGTGGAAGCCTGGATGACCAAACCCCAGAACAGCATCATCGGCGGGGCATCTCTGTGGGTGCTTCAGGGTCACACCAAAAAAGAATACAAAGGAGTTGCAACCTTTCTGAAATTTCTGGCCAGCAATGAAATGCAGGAATACTGGCACAAGGAAACCGGATATTTTCCCATCACCCTTAATGCCTACGATGATCTCACTGCAAAAAATTACTATGTAGAAAATCCCCTCCAGGAAGTGGGTATCAAGCAGTTGAACCGGGCCATTCCCACAGAGATTTCCAGGGGATTGCGTCTGGGCTATTTTGTCCAGATTCGAAATATCATCAACGAAGAGCTGGAACAGGTATGGAATGGTGCTAAAACTCCCCAGGAAGCCCTGGATAATGCCGTGGCTCGAAGCAACGAGCAGTTGAGAACCTTTGAAAAAACATATAAATAATATCGTCCATGGAAGGCAGTGGCTTCGTAAGCACTGCCTTTGTTTTCATAACAGCCGGACAGATCCGGTACCCACCCTGCATAAGGGAAACGAAAGATATGTGTTTTTCCCATGATTAAACATTCATTTTTTAAATCAAAATATCTTCCTTATCTGCTGATTCTGCCCCAGGTGCTCATTACCCTTACCTTCTTTTACTGGCCAGCCATTCAGGGGCTGAGCCAGTCTTTTCTGCTCAGCGATCCTTTTGGACGTCGAAGCACCTTTGTGTGGTTTTACAACTACATTGAACTCTTCACAGATCCGTTGTACCTGAAATCCATCATGATAACCCTGGTGTTCAGCCTTATGGTGGCAACGGTGTCCCTTTCTCTTGGACTATTCATTGCCACCATGGCCAACCGTGCCCTTAAGGCAAAGGCTGTGGTGCGTACCATGCTGATATGGCCCTATGCCGTGGCTCCGGCTATTTCGGGTATTTTATGGCTTTTTCTTTTGCACCCCTCCTATGGCATTGTGGCCCTTGGCATAAAAAAATGGCTGGGCATTGACTGGAATCCGGTGCTCAAGGGAAGTGATGCCATGATCATGATCACCATGGCAAGTGCCTGGAAACAGATCAGCTATAATTTTGTCTTTTTTGTGGCTGGGATGCAGGCCATTCCCAAATCCCTGATTGAGGCCGCGGCCATTGACGGGGCAAGTCCCCTGCGGCGTTTCTGGTCCATAACCTTTCCCTTGTTGTCTCCCACCTTTTTCTTTTTGTCGGTGATGAACATCATCTACTCCTTTTTTGAGACCTTCGGGGTGATTCACACAGTGACCCAGGGGGGGCCGGGAGGCTCCACCAATATTCTGGTATACAAGGTATATCAGGATGGGTTTGTGGGCTTGAATATGGGGTCGTCATCTGCACAGTCCGTGGTGCTCATGGCTCTTATTATCGTTATTACGGTGATTCAGTTTAAATTTGTTGAAAAGAAAGTTCAATATACAGGTTAACATTATGGTTGAACGTACACCGATTCTGGATATTTTTACTTACCTGTTTCTTATGACGGGTATTCTCATTGTGGGATTTCCCATTATTTACAGTATGTTGGCTGCTACTCAGACCCTTGAAGATGTGTCCAGGGTGCCCATGCCGCTGATTCCCGGGGATCAGTTTCTTGTCAATATCCAGGAAGCCTGGGCCCGGGGTAATCTGGGCACCCAGATCATGAATTCCTTTATCATGGCAACGGGGATCACTGTGGGAAAGATAACCATTTCCATACTGGGCGCTTTTTCCATTGTGTATTTTGATTATCGCTTCCGGGCGGTGGCCTTTGCCTCTGTATTTTGTACCCTGATGCTTCCGGTGGAGGTGCGCATCATGCCTACCTATGAGGTGGCTGCCAATGTACTTGGCCCCCTGCAGTCCGTGTGGGATTTTTTGCACCTGAACACCGTGGTTTCCTGGTTCACCACCAATGAATTTGAGCTGGCCCTGGACTGGAGTCTTCTGGACAGCTACACGGGTCTCATTCTTCCTCTGGTGGCATCGGCCACCTGCACTTTTTTGTTTCGGCAGTTTTTTTTGACGGTGCCGGAAGAGCTTTGCGAGGCCGCTAAAATGGACGGGGCGTCGCCCATGACATTTTTCAGAAAAATTTTATTCCCTTTGTCCAAAACCAACATTGCTGCCCTTGTGGTTATTGAGTTTGTCTATGGTTATAACCAGTACCTGTGGCCCCTTCTCATCACCACCAACCCCAAAATGGCCACGGCGGTCATTGGATTGCAGAACCTTATTCCCCAGGCAGACGATCTGCCTGAATGGAATCTGGCCCTGGGGGCGGCCCTTCTGGTCATGCTGCCGCCGGTGCTGGTGGTACTTTTCATGCAACGTTGGTTTGTCAAGGGACTTATAGAAAAGGAAAAGTAATTGTGAAAAAAATAAGCGTATTATGTGTGTTGCTGCTGCTGTTTTCCACCTCTGCCTCTGCCGCCATGAAGATCCGACTGGCCGTTGTAACAAAACCCGGTTCCGCCCAGAATATTGTGGCAGACACCTTTAAAAAGTTCATTGAAGAACGTTCCCAGGGAGAATTTCAGGTGAAAATTTTTCACTCTGCATCCCTTGGCAATGAAACGGAAATTCTCCAGCAGATCCAGATGGGAACCGTGGAGATGGGGGTTATCACCGCAGGTCCCTTTGACACCTTTGATCCCATTGTCCGGGTAGTGAACTATCCTTTTTTGTTCCAGAGCAATGAACAGGCAGATAAGATACTGGACGGTCCCCTGGGGCAGGAGATTCTTAAAAGTCTTGAAAGCTCAGGATTCAAGGGACTTCATTTTTCGGAAAACGGTTTTCGTAATCTCACCAATAGTAAACGGCCGGTGAAGGGGCCTGAAGATATCAAAGGGCTTAAAATCCGGGTGATGGCCTCGGCCCTGCATAAAACTATCTGGCAGACCCTGGGTGCCAACCCCACTCCCATGCCCTGGCCCATATACACGGAGCTTGAGCAGGGAGTCATAGACGGACAGGAAAATCCCCTGTGGGTCATGGAGGTTTACCGGTTCTATGAAATTCAGAAATACATGACCATGACCCGGCATGTGTATTCGCCCCACATTGATGTGGCTGGTTTGAAATGGTGGAATAAACTTGATCCAGATACCAGGGCACTTGTTTCCGGTGCCATGACGGATGCCGCCATCTTTCAGCGGGGGGATAATCGGGCAAAAGATGCGGGGCGCCTGGCGCTTCTGGCGGAAAAGGGAATGATCATTGAGAATAATCCCGATGTTGCGGCCTTCCGGGAGCGGGTGGCGGACATGAAAAACATGGATCTTTACAATGATCCCCGGGTGAATGCGCTGCTTATTAAAATGCTTGAGGCCGCCAAATAATCCTTCGGAAATAAACAAAAATACCAATGCCCAGGTAAAAAAATTCGGCAGCTATCCCATCTTCACCTATGTGGGTGTTTTAGTGGGGTTTGCAGCGGTAATTTTAGTGGTTTTTATATGGTTATCCTGATTCTCATCGGGAATGGCTGGGAAATTGAAAATGCTGTTTTTTTTAAAAAGTTTAAGTGATACGCTGAACCGGAATGTGGAACGACTGCTCTTTGCCATGGGCGCTTCCATGACCCTGATTGTGGTGGTGCAGGTGATTGCCAGATATGTTCTTAACCATTCTTTGTTCTGGTCCGAGGAACTTGCCCGTTACCTTCTGGTGTGGCTGACATTCCTGGGAGCTTCTGTGGCATATCACCGGGGGGTGCATCCCGGGGTGGATGTCATTTTTACCCACCTTTCTTTCCGTTTGCAGCAGGGTGCTCGGGTGGGAATCCATCTGGTATCCCTTTTTTTATTCGGGGTCATGGTGGTGAAAGGTATCTCCTTTGCCTGGTTTGTCAGACTCCAGATTTCTCCGGCCCTTTCCCTTCCCAAATGGGTGATCATGGCCATTGTTCCCCTGGCAGGAGCGGTGCTTATGGTGCATGGGGTTCGGTTTCTGGCGGAAGCCATCCGGGGTGAATAAAAATGCGCCTGTCCTTACCTTTGTTGGAAATGCTCTGAAAAGAACCGGAATGTTTATTGGAAATAAAACCAGGCCCCCCAAAATGATGGATAGGATGGCATTGTGACCGCATCTCTGTTGATTATTATCCTGTTTTTTCTCTTTGCCATGAATACCCCCATTGCCATAGCCATTGGCGTTTCGTCCATGGTGACCCTCCTGATCCAGGGGGATTATCCCCTGATGGTGATGATCCAGCGCATGGTTTCGGGTACGGATTCTTTTCATCTCATGGCTGTTCCTCTTTTCATGTATGCAGGTGTTATCATGGAAGCAGGCGGCATCAGCCGCCGACTCATTGATTTTGCCAATGCCCTGGCAGGCTGGCTCCCCGGCGGGCTTGCCGCCGTCACCATTGTGTCTGCCATGTTTTTTGCCGGTATTTCCGGATCTGCTGCGGCAGATGCTGCAGCCGTGGGAGCTGTGTTGATTCCGGCCATGAAACGCTCGGGTTATGATTCTGATTTTGCCGCTGCTGTGCAGGCCGCCGGAGGATCACTGGGGGTTGTGATTCCACCGTCCATCCCCATGATAATTTTCGGATTTTTAACAGGCGCTTCCATAGGGCAGCTCTTTGCCGCCGGTATCCTGCCGGGACTGCTCATTGGATTATCCCTCATTACTGTGTCCACATTTATTTCCCGACGCAGGGGATATTCCCCGGATACCCAGTTTTCTTTTAAAAATATTGTGGGAACCTTTAAAAGGGCCTTTCTTGCCCTGGGGGCACCCTTGATTATACTTGGCGGTATTTTAAGCGGTGTATTCACCGCCACGGAATCAGCGGCAGTTGCGGTGGCCTATGCGCTGTTTGTGTCCATGGTGATTTATGGCAACATTAAACCTGGAGATCTATTTCACCTCTTCCGGGATGGTTCTGTCACCGCCTCCATTGTTATGTTTATCATTGCCACGGCCTCGGTGTTCAGCTGGATTGCCGCCATGGAAGATCTTCCTGCGGCCCTTGCCGGAACCCTCCTTGAAATGACGGATAATCCAGTGTTGCTGCTTTTGCTGATCAATGCTGTGCTTCTTATTGCCGGGACCTTTGTGGAAACAACTGCCGCCTTGATTTTGCTGGTTCCCATGATTTCCGCCATGCTGCCCTCCCTTGGCATTGACATGGTTCAGCTGGGTGTCATTGTGGTGATCAACCTTTCCATTGGTATGCTCACACCGCCCATGGGTATTTGTCTGATTGTTTCGTGCAGTATTTCCCGGGATTCCCTGGGGGCTGTGAGCAGGCGTGTGATGCCTTTTTTGTTTATTTTAATAGTTGACCTCATCATCATTTCCTTTTATTCCCCACTGACCATGTGGATGGCCCGTCTGGTGAGGTGATGGGCTCGTTGGGATAAACCGGTTCTGAAATTGTGCTGGGTCATCAAAGCAATTTGATTTAATTGTTGAAAAGGGTTAATGTTCAACTCAATTTGTATTGGGCTTTTAGAATTTCTGTCATTGGCTGGTATATATAATCACAATATTCGAATTAAAGGGTGAATCATCATGAAGTTGTCCCTTGGAAAAAAAATCAGTTCAGGCTTTTCTCTGTCCCTTCTTTTTACCTTGATAGTTGGCATTGCGGGCTATTATGCTCTGGGGACAGCCACCAGCGGGGGGGCATTCTATCAAAGTGTCAATGAATCCCAGGTGGCTTTTTCCATGGCAAAGGAAGAAATGGCCAGATATATGATGAATCGTTCTCCGGAAGGACGTGAAGAGCAGCAGCAGGCATTTCAAAAGGCCCTGGCGCTCCTGAAAAAAACCCAGGAAATGATCAATACCCAACAAAATCGAGCTTCCGATACCCTTTACAAGGAGAATCTGTCCGCCAACAGCGAAAATATCAAAAAATATATTGAAGATTTCGGGGCATTGAACACCTCTGAAATTTCTTTGATTGCGGTTGAACAGGAAATGAATGATATCATGCAGACCATGACCGATACCCTTGAAAAGGATTTGTGGCTTGTGGAGGACATTATCAATGTTTCCAAACGATTGTTTGCAGACAGTGTCCGTTATATGCTTCAAAAACAGGAGTCGGTGTATCAGAGTATTCAGGCTTTGTCCCAAAAGCAGCAGGAAGCAGTAAATAAATGGATGGAACTGGTGGAAAATTCCCAATCTCTTTTCCCCATTGCCCAGGAATTATCCCGCCTTTCCATATCCTTTTCTGAAAGTATCACCAAATATCATGATGGCGATGCAGCGTGCAATGTGATTTTGTCACGGATGGATCAGTCCCAGAAGGAGATGCAGAGGCTTTTTTCTGATCTTGGACAATTGACGGTGAGCCGTATGAAGAGCGTTGAGCAAAGAGCAAAAAAGATTATCATTGCAGGGGTGGTGGTGGCCTTTTTTGCGGGTATTCTGGTGGCATTTATACTCATCAGGGGGATAACCGGTGCCATTGATCGTATTACCCGGGGGATGAATGAAGGTTCAACCCAGGTGGCAGTGGCATCCTCCCAGGTTTCTTCTTCCAGTCAATCCATGGCAGAAGGGGCATCCAGACAGGCCGCAGCCATTGAGGAAACCTCTTCTTCCATGGAAGAAATGGCATCCATGACCCGAAAAAATGCCGAAAATGCAACCCATGCCGATACCTTGATGAAGGAGGCAAATCAGGTGGTAAATATTGCCAATGGATCCATGGACCGCTTGACCCTATCCATGGCAGATATTTCCAAGGCCAGCGAAGAAACCTCCAAAATTATTAAAACCATTGATGAAATTGCCTTTCAGACCAATCTGCTGGCACTGAATGCCGCGGTGGAAGCTGCCCGGGCCGGTGAGGCCGGGGCAGGATTTGCCGTGGTTGCCGATGAAGTGCGAAATCTTGCCATGCGGGCCGCAGATGCGGCAAAAAACACCGAAAAATTAATTGCGGAAACACTGATAAAGGTCAAAGACGGCTCCACACTGGTTAACGACACCAATGAGGCGTTTCAAAAAGTTTCCCAAAGTACTGAAAAAGTGGGGAATCTTATTTTTGAGATATCCGAAGCCTCCAGGGAGCAATCAAGCGGTATCGATCAGGTAAACATCGCCATTGCCGATGTGGACAAGGTTACCCAGAATGCCGTGGTCAATGCCGATTCCTCCGCCGCCGCCGCAGAACAGATGCGCTCCCAGGCCGAACTTCTTCGGGGCTATGTGGAGCAGCTCATTACCCTTGTGACGGGCTCCAGGCAAAGCGTGGAAGAGGTTTCCCCCGGTCATGTTTCTGGCCGTTCCCCGGGGAAGCGTGCCGTAATGATTCCGGAAAAAAAAGATTCTCAAAGAAATGAAATCCGGCCCGATCAGGTGATTCCCTTTGATGATGACATGTTTTAAACTATAGTTTTGATTAGAAATTGATTATATCCCATGCAGGGTTTATAACCAATGTGCATGAAACAACAACAAACCACAGGAGGTGGGGTATGACAATAAAAATTGGCATTAACGGATTTGGCAGAATCGGTAGAAATATTTTCAGAGCCATCTGTAAAGACAAGGCCTTTGCCGATGTGCAGGTGGTTGCCATCAATGATTTGACAGATAATAAGACTCTGGCCCATCTGTTGAAGTATGATTCGGTCATGGGCACCTTTGACGGCGAAATCACAGGAGATGACACCGGTATCATGGTGGATGGTCGCCACATTGCGGTGTCTGACCATCGATCGCCCTCGGATATTCCCTGGGGGAAACTCGGGGTGGATTATGTGGCTGAATGCACCGGAATATTCAGGGACGGTGAATCCGCCCAGGGACACCTGGATGCCGGGGCCAGAAAGGTGATTATTTCAGCACCGGCCAAGGGCGGGGTTAAAACCCTGGTGATGGGGGTAAATGAAGATGAGTATGATCCAACCCTGCACCATGTGGTGTCCAATGCCTCCTGCACCACCAACTGCCTGGCACCGGTGGCCCGGGTGATTCTGGATAATTTTGGTATTAAACGGGGTTTGATGACCACCATCCATGCCTACACCGGTGATCAGCGCCTGCTTGATTTTCCCCACAGTGATCTTCGGCGGGCCAGAGCGGCAGGTCTTTCCATGATCCCCACCAAGACCGGTGCGGCGGCAGCAGTGGCCCTTGTCATTCCGGAACTGAAAAATAAATTTGATGGCCTTGCCGTTCGGGTCCCCACCCCCAATGTCTCCCTTGTGGATGTGGTGATGGAGGTGGAAAAAGAGGCAACGGTTCAGGAGGTGAATCAGGCCCTTAAAGCAGCCGCCAATCGATACCTGGGATATTCGGATCTTCCCCTGGTTTCCATTGATTACCAGGGCGATGCCCACTCATCGGTGGTGGATGCCGGTTCCACTAAGGTCATCGGTACCACGGTGAAGGTGATGAGCTGGTACGACAATGAATGGGGATACTCCAACCGGATGCTGGATCTTATCCTGCATATGGAAGCGGCAAAGCCTCTGTAATTCACCCGGGCCGGATCAGATGATCCTTGGGGGCGGTATTATGCCATTTACATACTTGGTTGTGTCTGTCAGGACATGGCCGTTATTTTGATATATATCGGGCGCGGGGCAGCCTTGGCCTATGGTGCATTATTTCCAGGCATTCATGGATTGCATGGATCGGGAGGGATAGTGCGCATAAGCCGGGCCTGATCCCGTTGCCTTTGAGAAATGCCGTCTGAAGGGGAGTGCAAATGGAGCGGGTCTCATTTTCTCAGTTTATTGAATCATCGGATGCCCTTCGGGCCAATCTCATGGAAACCGCACAGGAAGTGGTGCTCCGCTCGGAATACCAGCTGCTACTGGATATTGTGGTGGATTTCCGGGGAATCCATAACCAGCTTGAGACTCTGCTGTTTGAGGTGTGCCATACCTATCGCAACTGGGAACTGCTGCTGCCCCAGTTGAGAAATTTTACACTAAAGAACAGCATTCATTATAAAGGACACCCCCGGGGCCCCGAAGCCTTTGGGCTTTTTAGCAGCATCTACATGGAAGCCCTGGAGGAATCCATTAAACGGGACGATCTTCCCGCGCTTTTGATGGAAGGGCTCTTTTCCTGGGTGGATAAGTTCATTTCCCTTTTTTCCGGTGAGGATCTGTTGTTGTACCAAACGGCTTTTAACAAGCTGTTTGAGTCATTGATTCAGCTTGGAAATCGCCATGAACGTCTGGTAATGTTCATGGTGCAGGGCCGGATACCCATGCAGCGGGTGGTTCATCGTCTGCTGGGGCTCCAGAAAAATCTATCCCAGTCCTTTGATCATCGCTGCCTGGCTCGTTTGATGATTTTTATTCTTGAAAATAATTACCGGTACTGGCAGCAGGAAGATGATCCCATGGTGTGGTTCCATGCAGAATGCCGGGATTTATGCCGGGATCTTCCCACCATGGAATTATTTCAAACCATTTCCCATAAATCCTTGGCATCATATTGCAGAACCCTTTCAGCCATTAACCTGGAAACAGATGAAAACAACGGTTTGAATAGATTAATGGCTCTTCCTGCCCATGTGGATATTGTTAAGGTTTATAAAGAAATTTCCACCCGTCTTAACCGGGGACAGCCGCCATCTTCCGGGGCTGAAGTTCCTGATTTTGATGATGGTGGGAATATGCTTCTGGAAAACCAGAAACTTCTATTTTTATTTAGAATAATGGATACCAGAGGACTGTATCTCATCCACGAAGAAACCCTGAGAACCATCAACCAGGGACTTGTCCGGTTGATCCGGCAGCAGTCCTTTGAAGACATTGAAACCTTTCTGCTCACCACGTTTCAGCTTTTAAAGGTCAATGTCAGAAAATTTCCCCATACATCCTTGAAATGCATTGAAATCCTGGGCGAAGAGGTTTTCAAAAGGGGTAATTCACGTATGGTGGAGGCCTTTTTGTGGGAGGCGGTGCGGTTTGGGTTCCAGCACGCCGGTGTCACGGGGATAGACGAAGACTGGCAGCCCATCACCAATCCGGCCCATCTGACCAATATCCGGGTGTGGCTGCATCTCATCACTCGGGAACCCAAATGGTGCGCCACCCTTTTTTCTGCATTGATCATTCATTTAAAGCTTGCCGGGACCTGCGTAAAGGATACAGACCTTTTCCAGCGGGATATCACCCATCTTTTAAACCATCCCATTGAGCCGGTGTACAACCTGGTCAAGCAGTTTGCCAAGCTCATGCCGGTGTTTTACAATGAAATCGGGGCGGAAGGAGAGCTTCGGTATGTCTCCACAGAGCTGGATGAAATTCACAAGCGTAAAGATCGCCTCATCCATTTTTTAAGAAAACAAAGCCATGTGGAAAGCTCCAATCTCATTGTGGAGTTTATCCAGGAGATTTTTATTTTCTGGGCCACAAGGGACAAGGGACGTCTGGCACCCATTCTTCCCCAGGAGGTGCTGGAGGAAGTGGCCACCACCGGCCCCTTTATTGATGAGCAGTATATCTTAAGTCATCGTATTCAAAAAGAACTCAATTTTAACACCCCGGAGGCCCTTCTTTCCTGGGATAAGAAGGAACGGAAACAATACCTTGATTCCCAGAAGGACATTTCCCTGGGAGAGCGGCGGCGGTTTGACCTCATGATTCAGATGTACAAACTGCTCCACCAGAAATATAATCTAAGCTTCCAGGAACTCCGGGAGGAACTTGTGGAAGCCGAAAGGGAAGGGTTTTCCGGCATGGAAGCACTGGCCGATGTCCTGGCGGTGGGGGACACGGAAAAATCTTTGAAGGCATTGTTGACAAGTCTTGAGGGCCTCAAGGAAATTATTCTTTCCACCGAAACCTTTCCCGCCAAGGAGGCCATCTACCACAAACGTCATATTGCCGTGGATATTCCCTCTGTGTACGGGCGGTACCAGGAACGTAAATTTGACAGCCTGAGCCTGACCTTCCGCATGGAAAATCTGGCAGGGGTTCTCCTTGAAAAATTGCCGGGCACCGTGAACCTTTCTTTTATCACCCAGGCTACTTTTTTTCGCATTGTCTCCTGTTTAAAATTGTTCATGCGGGCACTGGCCATTGACGGCATCACCTCCCGACGTCTGGACACCTATTTGTCCATCCTGGACAGTTCACTGAAGATCCGGCGTTTTTCCTACACCCAGTATCTGGATATTTTCCGGGGCCTTTCAGAAGGGGTAAAGGACGTGATCTATGCTTATTATACCAATATTCACCAGAACAATCTTTCCATCATCATTCCCCAGATTGGCCATGACAATCTGCTGAGTCGTTATCGGTCCAAATGGAGACCCAACGATGGGGTAAACACCACCCATCGTCTTTCCGAAGCCTTTTTCCGGGATCTGATCTCTTCCACCTTTGGCCTTCAGCATTTGGACAATTTCATCACCCGGATCATACAGACCCTGGAGCGCCAACGGGATATCCTGGATGAGCGGCATCTGGATCTGCTCATGTCCTATAATCCGGAAAAAACAGTGTCCATGCTTCACGATGTGAATGTGCACACCCATGATCTGATTCATCTGAGCAACAAAGGCTATAATTTGGTGACCCTCACCCACCTGAATTTGCCGGTTCCCCCCGCATTTATCATCACCACCGAAGTGTTTCGCTGCCGGGATATCATCCATGGATTCAGCAAGGCAAGGGAAGAGTTCATGCGTAGAGTTAGAACTGCGCTTACGCGGGTGCAGGGACTCACCGGCAAGGTGTTCGGAGATTCGGAGAATCCGCTGCTTCTTTCCGTCAGAAGTGGGGCGGCCCTTTCCATGCCCGGGATGATGGCCACCATCCACAATATCGGTCTCAACGATGAACTGGTGGAAGCCTACGTGAAAAACCATGGTCATGGCTATCTGGCCTGGGATAATTACCGCCGGTTTGTACAGTCCTGGGCCATGATTTCCGGGGTGGACCGGGATAAATTCCAGGAGTTAATGGACGAGGCAAAACAGCGCCATGATGTGCAATTCAAATGGAAGTTTTCTCCGGCCCAGATGCGGGAGTTGGCCCTTGATTACCAGAAACTGGTGCGACGTCAGGGCATCACCATCCCCGATGATCCCTGGCTTCAGCTGGCCCATGCTGTTGAGATGGTGCTGGATTCCTGGAATGCTACCAAGGCCGTGGACTATCGGGAAATCATGGATCTTTCCGACAGCTGGGGAACCGCTGTCATTGTACAAAGCATGGTGTTTGGTAATAAAAGCAGCCAGTCCGGGTCCGGTGTGTTGTTCACGGCCCACCCTTACAGAAAGGTTCGGCGGGTGGCCCTTTGGGGGGATTATGCCTATGGGGACCAGGGAGAAGATATTGTGGCGGGGCTTGTCACAAGCTACCCCATTTCCGTGGAGCAGGCCCAGATTGATGGCCGGTCCGTGGACAAGAGCCTGGAAAAAAGCTTTCCCGATATTTATAATGAGTTGTTGCGCATTGCAAGGGAATTGGTGTACGAGGAGCGGTGGAATCCCCAGGAAATTGAGTTCACCTTTGAGGGACCTGCAGCCACGGATCTGTATCTGCTCCAGACCCGGGACATGATCACCATTAAAAAGCAGGAGCAATTTGATGTGTTCGTGGCATCCCAGGCATTGGAGGCCGGAGGACTTGGCAAGGGCATCGGGGTGTCTGGTTCTGCTTTGTCTGGCCGGGCGGTATTTTCCGAAGGCAATATTAGAAAATTGCGCCAGGAGGACCCGGATATGCCGTTGATTCTCATTCGTCAGGACACCGTCCCCGAAGATATAAAAGTCATTGACATGGCAGACGGCCTTCTCACCTCCCGGGGGGGGCAGACCTCCCATGCATCGGTGGTGGCGGTGCGCCTGGAAAAAACTTGTGTGGTGGGGCTCCGGGATTTGAAGGTGCATGAGTCCCGGCAATATTGTGAAATTTTGGGGCACCGCATTGGCTTTGGCGATTTGTTGTCCATTGACGGCAGAAGTGGCCTTGTGTTGTTGGGGCACCATCCCACTCGGACGGAGAAACATATTCTTCCCCTTTGATGGCGCTGGTTTTAGAAATGGGGTGCCAGCCATCCGGTGACTGGATATTTTGTTTTAAATTTTCTTTTTCTTATGGCCCATGAAGGTGGCATGGTGGGCTGGTGTGACATGTGAACCGGCATTTCCCATGGTATTGATTGGGCGGGGATACTTCATCTTGTCAAAATACCTTTCTTTTTATGCAGGCCCCCGGGCCATGGATTTTATTCAGCAACAGGGACTTCATCCAGACCATGTGAAATGGGTTGCCGGGGCAGCAGGTGGTCCAAAATGTCTCATTTTGACACATCTGGATGGTTTTTTGTTCGGCCAATGGTTTAAAAACAGACAGGACCCGCTTTTTCTCATGGGTTCTTCCGCCGGGGCCTGGCGATTTGCCGCTGCCTGTCAGAGGTATCCCGTGGCTGCCATGGCAACTTTCAGAGAGGCCTACATTAATCAGTGGTACGGCACGGCTCCCTGCCTGGATGATATTGATCGGGAGTGCCAACGTCTGCTCAATGGTTTTCTGCCAGAGGATGCCATTGAGGGTATTTTAAATCATCCCTGTTTCCGGCTTAATTTTATTTCCGCAAAGGCCAAGGGATTTGGATGCAGTGAACATTCCCTGGTTCAGGGAACAGCTCTGGCAGGTGCTGCCCTTATGAATGCCGTGAAACGCGATTATCTGAAATATTTTTTCCAACGGATTTTATTCCATCATCCCGGTCCATTGCCCCCCCTTGGCGATATGACGGCTTTTGATACCTGTACGGTTCCTCTGACCCGGGATAATTTCAGGCCAGCGCTTTTGTCGTCGGGCTCCATCCCCCTGGTGATGTCAGGTGTTGAAGATATTTCCGGCGCTCACCCAGGTGTCTACAGAGATGGCGGTGTGGTTGATTATCACCAGGATCTTCCCTTTGCATCTCCTTTAAATGATGCATTCCCGGGAAACATTGTGCTGTTTCCCCATTACACAAACCGTATTATCCCCGGCTGGCTGGATAAAAAACTGTTCTGGCGAACCCCCAATGCCCAAAACATGGCCAATGTGCTGCTGGTGGTGCCCACCCGGAAATTTCTGGATCTGCTTCCTGGAAAACAGATCCCGGAACGGGGGGATTTTGTCCGGTATAAGGGGAAAAATCTGCAGCGCATTGCCCGGTGGTCCCTGGCCTGTAAACAATCTCAAGTGCTTGTTGCCGAGTTCCATGAGACTGTGGCCTCGGGAAAAATTAAAACCTGTCTTCTTCCCATTGCGTCCCTGTGAGGTATCTGTGGAGCCGATTGCATTGACAATGGATGTACTGGTGTTTTTGTTTTTTTCTGCCTTCCTGGCCGGGCTTGTGGATGCCGTTGCCGGCGGTGGCGGGCTGATTGCCCTTCCGGCACTGTTGTTTGCAGGAATTCCCCCCCAACTGGCCCTGGGCACCAATAAACTTCAGGGTAGTTTCGGCACCTTGACAGCCTCATTCAACTATATCAGAAAGGGCCAGGCCTCTTTAAAGGAGGCATGGGTGGGCATCGTGTTTACCCTGGTGGGGGCCGCTGCCGGTGCTGGACTGGTGCAGCAATTGGACCCTGATTTTCTGGTTCCTGTTATTCCCGTGTTGTTGTTTCTGGTGTTCATCTATACCCTTTTTTCAAGAGATCTTGGCGTAACGACTGGTGTGCCCAGGCTTCACCATGGGATTGTTTTTGTTTTTTTGGGGGTAATACTGGGATTTTATGACGGTTTTTTCGGACCGGGAACGGGATCTTTCTGGACCATGGGATTTATGGTGCTGCTGGGAATGAATATGACCCGGGCATCGGGATTTACCAAAATAATGAATTTCACCAGCAACATCGTGGCCCTTGTTTCTTTTGTTATCGGGGGCAATGTCCTTTATTCTGTGGGTCTTGTTATGGCGTGCGGGCAGATTCTTGGGGCAGTCATCGGCTCCAGCCTTGCCATTCAGAAAGGTGCCCGGTTCATCCGGCCAGTGTTTCTGACGGTTATTTTTCTTACCATCCTACGCCTGGGCTATCAGAATTATGCGGCATGGTTCTCTTCTTGACATGAGTAATGGCTCATTATAATGTGTTGACATATCTGCCGGTGGCTCTTTTATCGGCGATGTGGTATTTTTAAAAACGAAACCTTTCTGGAATTACCCATGGCGCATCATGTTACCAAGTCATCCCATGCCCGCCTGGTGGATCGGTTAAACCGTTTTCCCCAGGGTGCACCTCCCTCGGACCTGCTCTATAAAATTCTCAAAGTTCTTTTCACAGAAAGGGAGGCTGGCCTGGTTTCCCTGCTGCCCATAAAACCCTTTACGGTGGAGAAGGCCGCCCGCATCTGGAAAATGGACAGGCCATCGGCCCGCAGGGTGCTTGATACCCTTGCGGAAAAAGCCATCTTGGTCGATATAACTATGCGTAAAGAAACCCATTATGTGTTGCCACCACCCATGGCTGGATTTTTTGAATTCTCCATGATGCGGGTGCGGACGGATGTGGATCAGAAGGTGTTGAGCGAGCTTTTTTATCAGTACCTCAACGTGGAAGAGGATTTTGTAAAGAACCTTTTTACCCTTGGAGAGACGCAACTGGGAAGAACCTTTGTACACGAACCGGCACTCTCTGCGGAAAATATGGTGCAGGTGTTGGATTATGAACGGGCAAGCGAAGTGATAAAAACAGCCTCTCACCGGGGCATCAGTTTGTGCTATTGCCGTCATAAAATGCTGCATAGGAATCAGGCCTGCGGAGCACCTTTGGATATATGCATGACATTCAACACCTCTGCGGCATCCCTTATCAAGCATGGTCATGCCCGTTCTGTGGACGTGGTTGAAGGGCTGGATCTGCTCCAGACGGCATACGATAATCATCTGGTGCAGTTCGGAGAAAATGTACGGGAACGGGTTAATTTCATCTGTAACTGTTGTGGGTGCTGCTGTGAGGCCATGCTGGCGGCCCAGCGCTTCGGTATGCTTAATCCGGTTCACACCACCAATTTTCTTCCCCAGGTGGATGACGAAGAGTGCAGCGGATGCGGGAAATGTGTGGACGTATGCCCGGTGCAAGCCATGTCTCTGGTAACAGTCAAAGACCCGGCCAGGCCACGGCTGAAAAAGGCTGTTGTGGATGAAACGCTGTGCCTGGGGTGTGGTGTCTGCGTCCGGGCCTGTCCCGGAGAATCCATTCATCTTATTTCCCGGGAACGCAGGGTTATCACCCCCCTGGACGGCGTTCACCGGGCCGTGGTCATGGCCATTGAACGGGGAACCTTGCATGAGATGCTATTTGATAATAAAGTTCTTTTCAGCCACCGTGCCCTGGCCGCAGTGTTCGGAGTAATCCTCAGGCTTTCCCCGGTCAAACGTATCCTGGCAAGCAAACAGGTGAAATCCCGTTATCTGGAAAAACTGATGTCGCACACGCCATGGGCGGGAGCGGTATAAAATAAGGTGGGTAACATATAAAAAAAACACCACGGAAGGCAAACGTATGAAGGTAGGTTTGCTTCCGTGGTGCATGAAAATTCCAGAAAACAGCAAATTGTTATCCACCGTTTAATCCAGACAGCATTCAGAAATGAATGCTGTCTGGAAATTTTTAAGCGGTAAATCGGTAAGAGCTGATTTCCAGAAGGATTGCTTCAGGACCCATCCCAACGGAGAGGTCCTGAAAAAACTTAGATCAGTTCATTGACATCTGTGTAATCCAGGTTCCAGGCTTCAGCAACCCCCTTGAAGGTGATTTTACCGTCCACAACGTTAACGCCTTTCTTGAGTTCTTCGTTTTCCTGAACTGCTTTTTTCCAGCCTTTGTTGGCAAGCTGCAGGGCATAGGGAAGGGTTGCGTTGGTCAGTGCCATGGTGGAGGTACGGGCAACGGCACCGGGCATGTTGGCCACACAATAGTGGGTTACACCATCAATTACAAAGGTGGGCTCTGCATGTGTGGTGGCCTTGGAAGTTTCAAAGCATCCGCCCTGGTCAATGGCAACGTCCACGATGACGGAACCGTTTTTCATCTCTTTTAGCATGTCACGGGTCAACAGTTTAGGGGCCTTGGCACCGGCCACCAGAACCGCACCGATGACCACGTCTGCCTGGGTGACAAGATCCCGGAGTACTGCGGGGTTTGACATGACAGGATAGCAGTTGGCGGGCATGATGTCATCCAGATACCGCAGTCTGTCAAGGTTGGTATCCAGGATATAAACCTTGGCACCCAGGCCACAGGCCATTTTTGCTGCATTGAGACCCACCACACCACCACCGATAACCACAACGGTTCCGGGTTCAACACCGGTAACACCGCCCAGAAGAATGCCCCGTCCGCCCATGGGCATTTCAAGGTATTTTGCGCCTTCCTGGGTGGCCATGCGTCCTGCCACTTCACTCATGGGCAGCAGCAGGGGAAGGGAACCATTGGCTTTTTCCACGGTTTCATAGGCGATGCAGACGGATTTGCTTTTCATCAATGCCATGGTCTGGGGCTCGTCGGCTGCGAGGTGAAGGTAGGTGAAAACGATCTGCCCTTCCCGGATCATGTCATATTCAGATGGCTGGGGTTCTTTTACATGCATGACCATGTCTGACTGTGCATAAACCTCGGCGGGGGTGTCCACAATGGTGGCACCGGCTTCAATGTAAAGGGCATCTTCAAATCCGCTGCCGGCACCGGCATCTTTTTCCACCAGTACTTGGTGTCCGTTGTGTACCATGGCGACCACGCCAGCAGGAGTCATACATACTCTTTTTTCAGCCACTTTGATTTCTTTGAGAATACCTACGATCATTTTTCATGCTCCTTTATTATTGTCACTATGAATAAAAATATGTCTGTTTTTTTACATCCAACATCTCCGTCATTCTTATTGGGCATGACCCATGGGATTATTGGCATTGATTATTTCTGTGAATTTTAAAGAGCAATATGCATACCAACATGATGAATAAAATTTTTAATATCTGATATATCTTGATTTGGCAGTTTCTTTTCATCCATCATGAGGTAAAAAACAGTTTTTCAGGCTGTAAGGGGGATGGCAATAATGGCCCGAGTGGTATGTGTGGTTACCGAAATCAGAGTGTCGATTTTATAAGGTTCTATTATTTAAAGATAAAAAGGGTATGTTAACTTAAGTTACCAGTGGTAACTTTTTGCATGAGCTTGATGTTGTATTTTTTCATTTTTTTTAACAGGGCCGGATGGGAAATGCCCAGAGCAAGGGCAGCCTTCCTCACGGTGCCCAGGCGTTTCAGGGTATCTTGAACAATGTCTTTCTCCAATTCGCCCACCTGTTCCCGGATGGGACGGATGGGTTTTTCCCTGGAAGATGCCAAGGCCCCCTGTTCCACAGCATGGTTCATCTCATGGCTGAAAAGGATATTATCCTCGTTGATGGTATTGCCGTTGCTTAAAAAGGCCGCCCGTTCAATGACATTTTTTAACTCCCGGACATTTCCCGGCCAGTCATGGTGGGCAAGCTTTTCCAGTGCCCCGGGGGTGAGCAGGGCCATTTTCTTTTTCAGCTTGATCAACAGTTGAAACAAAAAGTGTTCCGCCAGAATGGGAATATCCGTGATCCGTTGCCGCAGGGGGGGGATGTGGATGGGTAAAACATTGATGCGATAGTAGAGGTCTTCCCGGAAAACGTTTTTTTCAACAAGTTTTACCAGGTTTTTGTTGGTGGCCGTGATGATGCGCGTATGGATGGGGATTTCGGTGTCTCCTCCGATGGGTCTCACCGCCTTTTCCTGCAAAAGTCTTAACAGTTTTGCCTGGGAGCCCAGGGGCATTTCCGCAATTTCATCCAGGAATACGGTGCCCTGGGAGGCTTTTTCAAACAGGCCCTTTTTGCCCTTTCTTTTCCCACCGGTGAAGCTGCCACCAAGATAGCCAAACAATTCGCTTTCCAGGAGATGTTCTGGAAGGGCTGCGCAATTGATGGGGATATAGGGACCCTGGCAATTGGACGCCGTGTGGATGGCCCGGGCAAAGAGTTCCTTGCCGGTGCCGCTGGCACCCTGAATGGCAATGGTGACATCCGTGGCTGCGATTTTCTGGGCAAAGCCAATGGCCTCCTTGATGGTGGGGTGATCGCCGATGATGTCGCTGAAGGTGGTTAGGCCGGGTTCGGACAGGGTCTGGGCAAGTTTCTTGATCTCCTGCATATCCTTGGCAATCTCAACTGCCCCCACGATGCGGTCAGACGAGTCCCGGATGGGTTTACATGTGGAAATATACTGATACCGCCGCCCTGCCGGGGTGATGATATTCTGTTTTACATTGTCAAGGGTGAGCCCTTCCAGGGACTGCAATATGGCATATTCCGGAAGATCCAGCTGCTGGATGGCTTTTCCAAGCATGTCATTGACCCTGCAGTTGAATACCTGGCAGGCCACCTTATTTATGGTGGTGATACATCCTTCCCGGTCAATGGAGATGACCCCGTCCCGCATGTTGTCAAGGACCACACGAAAACGATTGGTGCGTTCTTCCTGGGGCAGAATATCGATGCAGCGGATTTCTTTAAGGCCGGGAATGCCACCCAGAAATCCCAGGATTTCTTCTTTTTCAAGCGGGGTCTCCCGGTTTTCAATTTCCATGTACACATGGGCCTGAATTGTGGTTCGGATTACATCCATGGAGATGATATTAAATTTGTGGTCGGCAAGCAGATTGGAGATGTCCGCCACGATGCCGATGCGTTCTTTAAAATTTAGTTTCACTTTGAAAGTCAAATTTTGTATTCCTTTCCTTAATCGTTTCTGGAAGGCATAACAAGGTGTCGAAGCCACCCCCACAAAGAATTGCCCTTAAGCATCGCCTGCTCATGAAGATCCAGATTCATGGAAATGGTGTCGGTATCCCCAAACCGATCCTTCCGGGTGATGATCTCCCTTGACGGGTCCAGGGGTTTTATGATTTTTGCCGGATTCCCCGCAGCTATGACATTGGCCGGAATATCCCCTGTGACCACACTGCCGGCCCCGATGATGCTGTTTTCTCCAATATTGACACCTTTGCACACAATGGCACTGTCCCCGATCCACACATTGGGGGCAAGGGTTACGGGGTGGGTCGTGGCCGGGGGCAGGCTCCGGTCATAAATACCATGCCAGTCGGAATCGGTAATATATGCATTGCTGGCAATCATGCAGTTGTCCCCGATGACAATGCTTTCTGCAGCGCTGATGCGCACCCCCGGGGAGATGAGCACATGATCCCCGATGGTGATGCCGGGAACCTCTTTTTTATCGGTCCACACGGTGAGCCTTGTTTTTTTGTCTGATGATGCCAGAAGCGTAATGTTATCCCCGATGGTCACCGGTCCCCCGAAAACTTCTACATGCCAGGGTTTCACCACAAAGGCATTGGCCCCCAGATGCAGCATCTGGGGTTCCAGAAAATGGCTCAGGTGAAATTTCTGGATGCCGAACCAGATTTTTTTGATGAAATAAGGTCTGTGGTCCCGCCTCATGATGCCATATCCTGAATACACTCTTTAAAGATAAATCCGTCCCAGGCCCTGTGGTCAAAGAGCCGGGAAGCCGGGGTCAGCTCATAGAGGGCATCTGCGGCCATGAGAACCACCCCGTTGGTCCAGGAAATTTTTTCTTCGGGCCAGATGGTCATGTCCGGAAAGGTGTATCCGCACCAGAAACTGCCATCTTCATAGGTGCGCTCTTGTATCCAGGAAAAGACGATGCGGGCAAGGTTTGTATTGCCCATGGCGGACAGGGCAAGCACAAATTCCGATGTTTCGGCCATGGTCACCCAAGGCTGATCTGACACGCACCGCACCCCCTGGCCCTCAATGACATATTTTTTCCAGTATTTTTCAATGCGCCGGGTGGCGGTCTCTCCGGTGAGGGCACCGCTTAAAATGGGGTAGAACCAGTACATGGAAAACCGGGATTTACTGATATTGTAAAGGGATATATCCTCTTTAAGGGAGCGTCCCAGCTTATGAAAGGCGGTTTCCCACAGGGGGCGTTTTTTTCTGAGCAGAAAGGCCACGGTGAGGGCACATTTTAAACTCATGAAAATGGAGCTGCAGCCGGTTAAAAGGGCCATGGGGTCAATGTTGCCTTCGGGGCTTCTGGCCCAGTATATTTCACCGCTGTCCGTCTGGAGGCTGATGCTGAAATCAATGGCCTTTTCCATGCAGGGCCACATGGTGTTAAGAAAGGCTGTATCCCGGGTGATGAGCCAGGTGTGTAAAAGGCCCGTGGCAATGTAAGCGGTCATGTTGGTTTCCATGGTCCGATCCTCGGGGACTCCTTTTATATAGGATGAATACCAGGAGCCGTTGGGGTTCTGGTTGGCCGCCATCCATTGAAAGGCCCGCAGGGAGGATTGTGCCATTCCCCCGATGTTCAAGCCCATGGCCGATTCCACAAGATCCCATGGATCTGTTTTTCCGTCAATGTGCCAGGGAATTTCCCCGGTGCTGTACTGCAACTGGGAAATGAGGCCGGTCACTGAGTCTATGTTCAGGGAGAGTTTGGGGCGGGGCTGGCGATTTTCTAAATCCATTCAATTCTCCTGTTGGATTTTTTTTGGGGATATATTCATAGATTAAATGGATATTTATCCTTGGTGAATGTTTTTTTACCCTTTGATTCCCACCTTCGTTCTGGGTGTTACCCAGAAGTGATCGGGCGCGTTTTATTCGTTTTTTGCGGGATATTGGCTTTAAAGCTTAATTTTAAAATAAAGGTTAACACTGGCCTGAATTCATTTGTCTGAAATTTAAGTGAAAAGAATCAGATTATTGGGTTCTATCAAAACCCCAATGGAATGGCAAGGTCATAACGATGGGAATCTTTATGAATTTGTATTCATTATGATTTGTTTGGTTTTAAGAAGGCTGCAGTTTGGGGGCTTTAAAAGCTCATTGTATTTTTAAATAATTATAATTATTGGGTTTTATAAAAAAATATTCCAGTAAAAAAAAATATGAAAATCCTTGACACAACCGGATTGATTCTGTTAATTAGCAATGAATAGTTATTCATAGTTAATGGATCGTATGATAAATTATATATAGGAGGTCGTCATGAGTAGAAAGATCAGAAAGGCTGCAGTGATCGGTTCCGGGATAATGGGTGGAGGCATAGCCGCCCTTCTTGCCGGTGCCGGCGTAAATGTGCTTTTGCTGGACATTGTCCCCTTTGATTTGACGGATGAAGAAAAGAAAGATCCCACAGCAAGAAATCGCATGGTTAAAGCGGGCATGGATGCGGCGCTTGCATCCTTTCCATCCCTGTTCATGACCAAAAAAGATGCCACATTGATTAAAATCGGCAACCTTGATGATGATTTTGACAAATTGGCAGACTGTGACTGGATTGTTGAAGTGGTTGTAGAAAACCTTAAAATCAAACAAAATCTTTTCGGTCGCATTGAAGGCATCAGAAAACCGGGTTCCATCGTCAGTTCCAATACATCCGGTATTCCTTTAAAAGATATGTCCGCAGGTTTGAGTTCCGAGTTTAAACAGCATTTTCTGGGTACCCATTTTTTTAATCCTGTCCGGTATATGCATCTTCTGGAGCTTATCCCCGGCGAGGAGACCCTTCCCGAGGTGCTGGAGTTCATTGCAGGGTTTGGTGAAAAAAATCTGGGCAAGGGCATTGTCTGGGCCAAGGATACCCCCAATTTTGTGGGGAACCGCATCGGCGTCCATGGCATTGGGGCTGTGATGTCCTCCATGCTGGAAGATGGATTGACCATCCCGGAAGTGGACGCTCTGTTCGGCCCGGCCCTGGGTCGGCCCAAGACCGCGATTTTTAAAACCACCGATCTGGTGGGCCTTGATACCATGGCCCATGTCTGCCAGAACTCCTATGACCTGTGCCCCGATGATGAACAGAGAGAGGCTTTTGTTGTGCCTGAATTCATCAAACAGATGATTGACAAAAAGCTTCTTGGTAACAAGACCCGGGCGGGTTTCTATAAAACCGATCTCACCCCGGAATGGAAAAAAATTCGCAAGGTGATTAATCCTGTGACCATGGAGTACGAGGATCTCACCCGTCCCACCTTTCCCTGTCTGGATGCTGCCAAAAAAATGGCCACCCTTCCTGAAAAAATCAAATGTGTCCTCACCGGAGAGGACAAGGGGGGAAAATTTGCCTGGAAAATGGCGGTGAAAAGCTTTCAGTATGCGGCCAATAGAATACCGGAGATTTCCGATACCGTCATCGAAATTGATAACTCCATGAAATGGGGCTATAATTTTGAGATGGGTCCCTTTGAGCTGTGGGATACCTATGGGGTGGCAGATGCCGTTGAAAGAATGAAGGCAGAAGGATATGAAATCCCGGAAAACGTTGCCGCCATGCTGGCCGCCGGCAACACCTGTTTTTATAAACTGGATCAGGGGAAAAATTATTTTTATGATTTTGCCTCAGCCGCCTATAAACCCGTACCCATGGGAAAAACCATGGTCAGCCTTGCCGCCGCACGGGGTAACAATAAAGTCGTCCAGGAGAACAAATCTGCAAGCCTCATCGACATAGGTGACGGGGTGTTCTGCATTGAGTTCCATACAAAGATGAATGCCCTGAATGCTGAAATCATTGATTCCATTGATGATGCCCTTAACTATGTGGATGCCAATGGGGTGGGGCTTGTCATCGGCAACCAGGCAGGCGGCATGCCCGGTGCTTTTTCCGCCGGAGCTGATCTTTCCTTTGTTTCCAAACTGGCCCATGATAAAAAATATGCAGAACTCGATGGCTTCCTTGAAAGAGCCCAGACTGGTATTCAGAAAACAAAATATGCGTCCTTCCCGGTTGTGGCGGCTCCCTACGGCATGACCCTGGGCGGCGGATGTGAAACCTGTCTGGGGGCTGATCGCATTGTGGCCCATGCCGAGCTTTACATGGGACTTGTGGAAATCGGTGTGGGGCTTTTACCCGCCGGTGGCGGTTGCATGAATATTTGGAAAAAATTCATTGACGCCCTTCCCGCAGGCGTTGCCAAAGATACCGATCTTGGCAAGCTCTTTATTCCTGCTTTCATGAATGTGGCCATGGCAAAGGTCTCCATGTCCGCAGCCGAGGCCCGGGCCAACGGATTTCTGGGACTTGCCGACAGAATTGTCTTCAACCGGGATAACCTGGTGGGCGAGGCCAAGAAAGAGGTTCTGAAAATGGTTGATGATGCCTATGCGCCTCCCATGAAAAAGCCACTTCGGGTCATGGGAAATGCAGGCCAGGGCATGGTTAACGCCGAAATTTACAACATGCTAAATGGTAGATTTATGAGCGAATACGACGCTTTTTTGGCCCGACGCATAGCCTATGTCATGAGCGGCGGAGATGCCAATAAGAACAGCATGCTGCCTGAGGAGGCTATTCTCAAGCTGGAACGGGAAGCCTTTGTTGACTTTGTCAAGGAAGATAAGACCCTTGCCAGAATTGACCACATGCTGAAAACCGGCAAACCGTTGAGAAACTAATTCAAGGAGGAATTCCCATGAGAGACGCATATATAGTACAGTCTGTAAGAACCCCCGGTTGCAAGCAGCGACGGGGGAAGTTTAAAGAGACCCGCCCCGAAGAACTCCTTTCATTTATCATGAAAGAAGCGGTGGATAGAACCGAGGGTCTCAAGGTCGAAGATTTTGAAGATGTTATGTGTGGCTGCGCGTTCCCCGAAGCAGAGCAGGGCTTGAACATCGGTCGTGTTGCCGCCAAGATGGCTGGATTTCCGGATTCTGTTTCCGGTGCCACGGTGAACCGTTTTTGCGCATCGGGCCTTGAAGCCATTGCGCTTGCCTCTGCCCGGGTGCAGATGGGATGGTCCGAGATCACAATGGGTGCCGGTGTGGAATCCATGACCTTTGTGCCCATGGGCGGTAATGTGCCCCGGCCCCATCCCGAATATTCAAAAACCAACCCTGAGATGTATGTCTCCATGGGGATCACTGCAGAAAATGTGGCCAACCGCTATAATGTCAGCCGTGAAGATCAGGATGTGTTTGCCTCAAAATCCCAGGCCAAGGCGGCAAGGGCCAGGGACAACGGTCTGTTTACCGAGATCGTTCCCACACCGGCTTATAAATATGTTCCCCAGGCAGACGGGACCATGAAAAAGGAAACCTTCATTGTTGAGCACGATGATGGTATTCGTGAATCAACACCAGAGAGTCTTGGAAAACTTAGAACCGTGTTTGCTGTAAACGGCTCTGTGACGGCAGGTAACTCTTCCCAGACCACCGACGGTGCTGCCGCCACCATCATTGCCTCCAAGGAAAAATGTGAGGAACTGGGATTGAAACCCATTGGCCGCTTGGTGGCTTATACCAGTGTGGGATGCAGATCAGATGAAATGGGTGTGGGGCCCCGGTACGCCATTCCCAAGGCTTTGGAACTTGCCGGTTTGACCATTGATGACATTGATATCTATGAGATCAACGAGGCCTTTGCTTCCCAGGCCATCTACTGCATCCGGGAACTCAATCTGGAACAGTATATGGATAAGATCAACATCCATGGCGGTGCCATTGCCCTGGGACATCCCCTGGGATGCACCGGTGCTAAACTCACCGCCACCTGCCTTGCCAATCTTAAAGAAGTCAATGGCAGATATGGGGTTGTTTCCATGTGCATCGGCGGGGGCATGGGTTCTGCTGCCGTTTTTGAAAGACTTTAGTTTTTCCATAACCAGTTTCGAAATTCCGATTTCGCATTTGGAATGACCTTGCTGGCCTTGGAGAACATGATCGAATCATCCGCTGTTTTGATCAATTATTTTTAGATAAGCATATCTGATCCCATGATCTGGACATAAATAAAAGGCCACCTGGTTGCTTTGGGTGGTCTTTTAATGTTTTTGAGTCTTCTTGTGGATTCGTGAGATTTGGATAGATGCTGGCTCGCAATTTTCAGAGTTTACGCATTTTAATTTATCCGTCTTCACACAAATCCATGAAGAGTCAATTCTTTTTAGCGTAAAAAAAAAGGCCCTCTGCAAAATAATTTTGCAGAGGGCCTTTAATATAAAATTCAGTTTGCTTTTGGGATTACATGGCCGATTCCGGGTGGAATACGTCCACTTCCTTGAGGTCATCTCCCAAGTATTCTCGTTCGTTGGGACCTAAAATACCAAGGGACAGGCACAGCATGGTCCAAAGATGAACGGTTTGCCATGCATGGTCATTGACATCACTTAAGTCATGGACCTGGGCATGACAATTGTGGCATGGAGTGATGCAGTAGTCGGCCTTGGTGGCCAGAATTTGATTGGTTTTGGTCTGTCCATAGGCTCGTCGTGCATCGGTGAATCCGGACTGGAGAAAACCGCCGCCACCACCGCAGCAGAAGTTGTTTGATTTATTAGGGGTCATGTCGATGAAGTTTTCTTCACCCACAACGGCCTTGACAACGTATCTCAGATCGTCGGCAACGGGGTCTCCGAGGGTTTTTCTCACCAGCTGGCATGGATCCTGGACGGTGAACTTGATCTTTCTGTCCTTGTTCCAGTCACTGCTGGGTTTAAGTTTTCCTTCCCGGATCCACTTTGCGTAGAGCTGGATGATGCTCAGAATTTCAAATTTATGCTCAATTTTAAATTTTTTCAGTCCTGCCAGGACTGCGAATAGTTCGTGCCCTCACTCGGTGTTGAGCCAGTATTTGGCCCCCAGATCATCCACTGCTTTTGCCTTGGTGCGGACAATTTTTTCCCAGGACTCATCCTCTGCCATGAACATGCAGTAATTTTCTGCGGCAAAGCCTTTGGAGCTGTAAGTCCAGTCAGCACCGGCAAGGTGCAGGATCTTCCACAAGGGTACCATCTCATCGGGTTCCGTCACCGGTTCCCTGGAGTTCTGGTTCAGGACATACATGGCACCTTCCCGGTTCACGTCCGCTTTCATTTCAGCAAACTCGGGCTGGGCTTCCTGGTACTCTTCCAGAACGTCAGTTACCACAAATTCAAAATCCTCTTCCGTGGCACCCATGGCACTGCAGGTGTCATTTCGAAGAGCCATGTCACAGGAACCCACAATACCTTTGGGTTTGTCTTCCCGGGCCCAGGACTGTCTGGCATAAAAAACCAGCTGGGGAATGTTGATTTCCATGGGGCAGACATACACACATCGCTGACACATGGAGCACATCCAGACCCAGTTGGAGGTCAGGATTTCTTCATCCATTCCCAGGGCCGCCATTCTCAGAAATTTTCTGGGGTCCATGCCTTCAAGTCCCGTGGCCGGGCACCCTGAAGCACATGCACCACATGTGAGACAGGCGTTGAGATTGCCACCATCGGGCAGGATCTCCATCACCTTGTTTTTAAAAGCACTTTTGTGCTTTTTTCCAATCTTAACTGCTGCTTCACCCATGCTTTAACTTCCTCCGTATCCTATTGTCATTCAAGTGCATCAAAAGTTTGGGCGTTTGACGGCACTTTTCTCTGGGCTTCTTTTGGGCTTTTTGATTGTAATCAATATGTTTTGATCACACGGATATCACGCTATTTTTCGCTTATTAACAGCATGTTGTCAACCTATTTAAGAAAAAACCTGTTTTTTCTGGGACCCTTTTGCTTTTATTCTTCTGGAAACAATCATTGAACTTTCCTTTGCTTTCAGAGGAGATCATCATAATTTATTACATGGAGGGATACAGCGTATTCGTCAATCTTCGGGTTGCCACTGTAAATGTTTGGACAGTGTCCTATCTTTGCCTGTTTGGGACAGCGTAGCATACGAATGCCATGTGAATCTGGCCAAAACAGGTGAAGATGGCGTGCAGACCGAATACTTGCGCATATTGGAACTTCTTTATTATGGTTACAACTCGTTTGACATTTTGTGAAGCTGTCCTTAATATGCAAAGCCTATGAAAGAGATAAAAAAAATAGAACAACTGCTCAACCGGGTGATGTGTGTGGACCGTCCCCGGTTGATCCGTGGTGTGCGTGCGCTTAAAAAAAAAGCAACGGCTGTCATGGACTCGAAAAAAAGGGCTGCCCAAGCAGCTGACCTGTTGAAAAAGGCCAGGCACTCTGCCGATAAGCGGGCTGCCCGCCTGAAAGCCATGCCCCGCATTGTTGATTTCCCGGATTTGCCCATCACCCATAAAAAAGATCAGATTGTCCATGCCCTTAAACATCACCGGGTGGTGATCATTGCCGGAGAAACCGGTTCCGGTAAAACCACTCAGATTCCCAAGTTCTGCATGGAGGCGGGCAGGGGGGCTGCCGGTCGCATCGGGTGTACCCAGCCCCGGCGTATTGCCGCCATCACCGTGGCAAAAAGGCTTGCAGAAGAGCTTGGCGAGGAGCTGGGAAGATCTGTGGGGTATAAGATCCGTTTTGATGAGCAGTCCAGCCCCAATGCCATTGTCAAGGTGATGACCGATGGGATTCTGCTCGCGGAAACCCAGAAAGACCCCTTTCTCAACGAGTACGATACCCTGATAGTGGACGAGGCCCACGAGCGAAGCCTTAACATTGATTTCACCCTGGGCATTCTCCGGGATCTGGTGAAAAAACGCAGGGATCTGAAGCTGGTGATCACCTCTGCCACCATTGACACGGAAAAATTTTCCAAGGCCTTTGATGATGCTCCGGTGATCGAGGTGTCCGGCCGAATGTATCCGGTGGAGGTACGCTACCTGCCGGTGAACAATCATGATGATCCGGAGCAGGATGACCAAGGGTATGTGGAAGCTGCCGTGGAAGCCGTGGATCGGATTCACCGGGAGTCCCGCCAGGGGGATATTCTGATGTTCATGCCCACGGAACAGGACATCACCGAATCCATTGAGTTGCTGCGGGGACGTCAATACCCCGGGGTGACGGTGCTGCCCCTTTATGCCAGACTTTCGGCCCACGAGCAGGCAAAGGTGTTTTCCCGGGGACCGGGCCGTAAAATTGTCGTTTCCACCAATGTGGCGGAAACCTCCCTGACCATCCCGGGTATTAAATATGTGGTGGATTCAGGTCTTGCCAGGATTCCCCACTATTCCCCCAGAACCCGGACTACGGCCCTGCCGGTGTCCCCCATTTCAAGAAGCAGTGCCGACCAGCGGAAGGGCCGGTGTGGAAGGGTTTCCAACGGTATCTGCATCCGGCTCTATGACGAAGCAGACTATGGATCAAGGGCATTGTTCACCTCTCCGGAAATTCTTAGAAGCAATCTTGCCGAGGTAATTCTCCGGATGATTTCCCTGGGGCTGGGGGATGTGGCTTCCTTTCCCTTCATTGATGCCCCGGCTGCCAAATCCATCAAGGACGGATTTGATACGCTGCTGGAACTTGGGGCCATCTGCCTGAAAAATGGACCTGGAAAAAAAGCCTACCGATTGACGCAGAAGGGCAGGGTCATGGCAAGTATTCCCGTGGACCCCAAGCTTTCCAGAATTCTCATTGAAGCCGATGAAAGGGGCTGCCTTGAAGAGGCCACCATCATTGCTTCTGCCCTTTCCATTGCAGATGTGAGGCAAAGACCCCAGGATAAAACCCAGCAGGCGGACCAGAAGCATGCTCTTTTTAAGGACCCGGCATCGGATTTCATCACATTGCTGAACATTTGGAAGGCCTGCCGGGGGGCGGAAAAATCCCTTAAATCCCGCACCGGGGTCAGAAAATTCTGCAAAGAGCACTATCTGTCTTTTAAACGGTTCCGGGAGTGGAAGGATATCCATGGTCAGATCCTGTCGGTGCTTCGGGAGCATGGTATCACCGGCAAAAACAGACTGACTGTCCTCTCCGGCACAAAGGGGCTTAAATCAAAGGCATTTGAGATCGGCGGTCCCTTGTACATTGAGCTTCATAAATCCCTTTTATGCGGTTATCTTGCCAACATTGCCCATAAAAAAGAAAAACATCTTTTCCAGGCCGCCAAGGGTCAGACAGCCATGATTTTCCCCGGGTCTGGTATCTTTAACAAGGCCGGGGACTGGATCGTGGCCGCCGAGTTTGTGGAGACCAGTCAACTCTTTGCCAGAAGCGCGGCCAATATTGATCCCCAATGGCTGGAGGAACTGGCCGGAGATTTGTGTACCCGTACCTTTTCCGCCCCCCACTGGGAGAAAAAGCGTTCAGAGGTGGTGGCCACCGAACAGGTTTCTCTGTTCGGGCTGGTGATTGTTCCGGAACGACGGGTGTCCTATGGCCCTGTAAACCCCGAGGAGGCCGGTGATATTTTTATCCGCCATGCTCTTGTGGAGGGAGAAGTCCCCCGGCGATTTGCCTTCATGGATCATAATCAGGCCCTGATGGATGACTTGAGTAAACTGGAGGAAAAGACCCGGAAACGCGATATTCTGGCAACGGATGAGGAGATTTTTCTTTTTTATAAGGAGCGACTGGACCGGCCTTTTTTCAATCTGAAAACTTTCGCCAGATTTCTCAAGCAACGCCGGGATGACGGTTTTTTGCGCATGACCCTTGCCGATCTTCAGAAAAATGAACCGGATGCGGACCACCTGGCCTCTTTACCCGATACCCTTGAAATGGGAACCACCCGGTTTCAACTGGAATATGGATTTGATCCCGGTGCAGATCATGACGGCGTTACGTTGAAGGTTCCTGCTGTATCTGCGGACGCCGTGACCAATGTTTCCCTGGAATATCTGGTGCCTGGTCTTTTCAAGGAAAAGGTGACGGCACTGATTAAAAATCTTCCCAAGAAATACCGGGTCAGGCTCATGCCGGTGTCCCACAAGGCCCAGATCATTGTAAAAGAGATGCCACGCCGGGACAGGCCTTTGTTTTCCGAACTGAGCCGGTTTGTCAACCAGCGTTTTGGGGTGGACGTGCCGGCATCTGCATGGACAGATGAAGGCCTTGAAGAACACCTTAAAATGCGGATTTCAATCCGTGATGAAAAGGATCAGGAGATTGTGGCTTCCCGGAATCGGACCGTTTTAAAAACCTTTTCAGACACCATGGCCCCCCGGGAAGATGCCTTTGAGAAACTGTGCCATCAATTTGAGAAAGAAAATATCGTCGCCTGGACCCTGGGAGACCTGCCCGATTCCATCCCCGTTGACGGGGTAGAGGGCTATACCTATGGGGTGTATCCGGCCCTTACACGGCAAGGAAACAGGGTGGACCTTCGCCTTTTTAAAAAGCAGGCTGCGGCCCGGGCCGCCCACAGCGAAGGTGTGCGGGCGCTTTATGAAATCGTTTATGAATCCGATATCAATGCCCTTAAAAAAGATCTGAAACGGGCAAAGCAACTCAAAGCCCATGCCGGGTTTCTAGGAGGAACGCTGTCCGTTGACACGGCGTTGTTTAACTGTGTCATGCGTCATCTGTTCATCAAGGATATCCGCACCCAGGCGGATTTTGAAGCCCATGCCCGGCAGATTATCCCCCAGCTGTATGATATTGGTCAGAAGCTGATTGCCGAGGCGGGGCAGCTGTGTGACGCCTATGAAAACACCCTGGACACTTTGAAACAGATTCAGTTGAAAAACATCAATCGTCCCCAGATGACAGCCTGGGTGGCAGAACTCAACACCGCTGTTAGTGCCCTGGTTCCGGATGGGTTCCTGGAGCTGTATGCCATGGAAAAAATCCCCTATCTTAGGCGATATGTCTCAGCCATTGCCATTCGGGCCCAGCGGGGAATGGTGGATTTTGGCCGCGACCAGCAAAAGGCTCTGGCCGTGGAAAAATATACCACCCGGCTGGATGCCATGTTAAACACCCTGACCATGGAGTCTTCCCGGGAAAAAGCCGATGCCATTGAGGCATTTTTTTGGATGATTGAGGAGTACAAGGTTTCGCTGTTTGCCCAGGAGTTGAAAACCCCTGTGAAAATTTCCCCCAAGCGACTGGATGAACGTTGCCGGGCGATATCTCTAATGGTGTAATCAAACCCTAATAGCGATGGGGTCAGGCTTGCGTTATTGGCATTATCCATGCTTTTGGCCTTTTCACAACCTGTGGTCGATAACGCCAATAACACAAGCCTGACCCCGTTGGCCTGAAAATAAGATCCGTAAAAGTCTATGATGCTCCCGGTAAAATGGGAATGCGCCCTAATCATGTGTCTTGGGGAGAACGGGCGGAAAGTGTGGCTTCACGATTCAGAAACACCTGTCCCTCATCGTGTTTTCCCCGCTTGATGCACCCCTGGCCGTAAATTATATATTTTTTTTTCAGAACACTTTGTGTGGCGCTGTACTGCGCCGGGGACAGTTTGCCGGACTTGAGAAGTTCCTCCATGGACATGATCCGGTAAAGATCCAGGGAGTGGGCCGCTGACAGCTGATCTTCATGCCCCCCGTGTTTGATGGTGCAGGGGGTGTCCACCAGGTAAATGGGCATGTCCGTGGCGGTTCTTAACCAGAGATCATAGTCTTCGCAGGCGGGTAGGTCTTCATTGAAAAAGCCCTTGATATCAAAGAATTCCCGGCGCATCATCACCGCAGAGGGGCTCACCAGGCACAGTTTCAGGGAGGGTTCAAAAATCATTCCCGATGGTTTTTTGTGTTTGAACTTGGGGTTTACCCGTTTGCCCTTTCTGATCCAGATTTCTTCTGTCTGGCAGACCATGGCTTTGGGATGCTGCTTAAAAAAGTCCACCTGGCAGGCGATTTTATCCGGTGTCCACTGATCATCGGAGTCCAGGAAGGCCACAAATTGGCCGGTGCTTTTTCTGATGCCCACATTCCTTGCCGCACTGACACCACTGTTGTTTATGCTCAGAAGGGTGATTTTTTTCAAATAGGGTTCAAGCACCTTGGCGGTGTTGTCCGTGGATCCATCATTCACCACGATGATTTCCAGGGCCGGATAGGTCTGTTCCAGAACGGAGGTCAGAGCCCGAATGATGGCCCAGGCCCGGTTATAAGTGGGAATAATGGCGGAGACCAGAGGGGGGGGGATTTGTGCATTCATGGGAAAAGTCTATCCTTTTTGGCATTCTTGATATGAACTATTGCAATATCTGGGCAAGGGCCCTTAATCCAAGAAGGTAACTGTTTACGCCAAATCCACTGATTTGACCTTTGGCCACGGGTGCCACAACAGAAAATTGCCTGAATTTTTCCCTTGAGTGGACATGGGACATGTGGACCTCCACAATGGGTATGTCTAAAATTGCCAGGGCATCCTGCAGTCCGTAACTGTAGTGTGTCCATGCGCCGGGATTGATCAGAACCCCATCCATGTTGTTTTTATGGGATTCATGGATTTTTTCCACCATCTCACCTTCGTGGTTTGTCTGAAAGCAAATGATTTCAAGTTTAAGCTCCCGGGCAAGGCGTTTTAACTGATTGTTGATGCCGTCAAGGGTTATGTTACCATACTGCTTTGGATCACGTTGCCCGAACATATTTAAATTGATGCCATGAAGAACGATTATCTTTTTCATCTTACTCTCTGTTTTAATAAATGGATCCTGGTCACAACATGGGCCACTCGTCAGAGTTGGTGTGCCAATGGGGCAGGCTTGGGGGGCATTCCCGCTTTAATTGGCCAACCACAACCTAAACATCGGGTTATTGGCTATTGTGTCCTTCAGCAAATGGCTGTTTGTAAAGCCAAGGGTTATTGACTGAAAATTTATTAACTTACGCTTTTTTAAATTGCCTGTCAAACCGTTTTTGTAGTGTTTTCAATATGATGTGTTCTGACGCCAGCAGGGCTTGCCAATGTTTGGTACCACCGGCGGGTGGAAAAATCATGCCCCGGATCAAAAATAAGGTATTCCTTGACTTAATCAGTAAGATCAAATATATGCATCACAAATGTGTGGGAGCCCATTATTCATTTTATGAATAATATTTTTATTTGATGGATTAAATGAATTTTATTCAATTAAAACAAATTGATCCGTTGCGTGGAACTCCGGGACAGCGTGGTTTCGGATTT